>JAEWBM010000006.1 GCA_023391155.1 Acidobacteriota bacterium | reverse complement strand
GAAGCGCGAACGGCTCACCGGCTTCAGCACGCGCCTCTGATTCCTCCCGTGGAAGATCGCGGTAGGGATTGTCCCGCATGTTCTTATCGGACCCGGCAGCACGGGCACGTTCCTTTATCGCATCCTTTACGTTGGCGTCACTCGGCTGCTCCTTGGGCGTGAAATCGCGATAAGCTTTGCCCTCGGCGAGAAGTTTTATCGCCGTCGCACGGTGTTTGTCAGCATTGTTCGATTGAAAGACAATCTCCTCGTCCGGAGCGAAGCCGAGCCATTCCAGGCCCTCCAGGATTGACCGAGTTGATTCCTCCGTCGAACGCGCAAGATCGGTGTCCTCAATACGGAGCAAGAACTTGCCGCCGGTGCTGCGAGCGTATAGATAGTTAAATAGCGCGGTCCGGGCCGAACCGATGTGAAGGTAACCCGTCGGGGACGGGGCGAATCGAACTCTTACTGACATAAGAGAAGATTCTTACGCAAAGCGCGTGAATTAGCAACGGTTAGCTCTGCGTACTGAGCCTTCACGTGTGAAGGCCACGGCGGGATATTGAGTGCTTTCCAATAGAAAAGGCCGCCCTCAAAAAAGGCGACCTACACATACTGGCGGAGACGACAGGATTCGAACCTGTGGTACCGGGTTAGGGTACAACGATTTAGCAAACCGCCGCTTTCAGCCACTCAGCCACGTCTCCAAATAATGCGCCGAAACGCAACTTTTTATTCTAGTGCAAGGGCAAACTTTGTCAAGGGATGGGGCATCCTAGAGCGCACGGACACTGCCCGAAAGGCTTGACACGACACACGAATGCCTAGAAAATAGCTGAGATGTCGGAATGCGGCCGAAAACGCGCCGGCCGCCACCGTGTTAACGCTTTAGAAAACGCTCCCCCCGCGACCGTTACCGCCGCGAAACGGCGGCATTGCCTATGAGGCTTATCTACAAAACTTCCGCCCCGCTGATGATGATCGCCGCGATCATGCTTTCCGGCACCGCGCCGGCATCGGCATCAGCTGCGGCCGCCGAGCCTGTTATGAGAACGGGCCGCGACCTCGGCGTGATCAAGGGCGTAGTTCGCGACAACGCGGGCAAGCCGATAGCCGATGCGACCGTGGCGCTGTTCCGAATGGGAACAACAAAGGTTTTGCGGGAGGTGCGCTCCGCCGCGGACGGGTCTTTCCTGATGAAGATCCTGCCGGGCACTTATAAGGTCCTGGCGGTCGCCCAAGGTTACAATCCTGTCACTATCGCATCCGTCCAGGTCGCTGGTGCCACGGAGCTAAACTACGGTTTCAAGCTCGAACGCGCCGGGAGCGGCAACACGCTTCCCGAACGCCGGCTCGACCGGAGCAATCCCAAGTGGGCCATTAGAAGCTCACAAGCAGGCCGTACGGTCTATCAGAATCAGGAAGGCGCTGTCCCTGTCGAATCGGACGTCTCATACGACATCGCATCTTCGCCCGAAACTGAAAGCGCCCGCCCCGGCCAATCGGTCGTTGAAACATATTTCGCATCTTCACAGGCAGGCAATTATGCCGGCGTGAATTATGCGACGATGCTGCCGATCGGGGAACGCGCGGAAGTGCTGCTCGCCGTTCAGGGCGGAATTGGAGAAAACGCACCTCAGCGGCTGGAAACCAAATTTACTTATCGCCCGAACGATGACCATCAGTTAAGGATCAACGCATCCGCGGACCGTTACGGAAAGATCGACCTCGGCAAGGAAGAGGCGACGCTCGGACAGTTTTCGCTACAGGCTCTTGACGAATGGCGCGTCCGCGAGGGCGTGGTGCTGGTTTACGGTTTCGATTATTCGCGTTTCCTCGGCGCGGGAAATGACCATTCGCTGACGCCTCGTCTAGGGTTCCAGTACGACATCGACCATAAGACCCGGTTTCGCACGGCGTTCACCTCGCAGACCGAAGAGCGAAGCTGGGCCCGCGAGATCGAGCTTGAAGACGCGCAGGTGATGTTCCGCGACCCGGTAACGGTCGAGGACATCGTTGTCGAGGACGGCGCCCCGGTTATGAACCGCAGCAGCCGCCTGGAATTTGGAATCGAGCGGATCCTAAGCAGCCGGTCGAGTATCGAGGCAAATGCCTTTTTCGATTCGACCGCGACAAGGGGCGTCGGGCTTGCTTCGCTCCCGCTTGGTGCGAGCAATGCTTTCAGCGAGTTGACCGGCGATCAACAGGGGACGGCCGCCGGGCTTCGTGTGGTCTACACGCGTCGCCTAACGGGCCGCATCAGCACATCGGGCGGCTATAGCTTCGGCACCGGGCAAAAACTGTCGGCGGAAGGCATCACAGATCCCGCAGATCTTTTCCGGACTGACCTTTTCCATGCATTTTTCGGGCAGGTTGAGGCTGATCTGCGAACCGGAACGACCGTCAGGACGATCTTTCGATTTTCGCCGGACGCGACCGTTTTTGCGATCGACCCATTCCGCGGCCGCGTGGCAATTTACGATCCGAGCCTGAGCGTAATGGTAACTCAGAGCCTTCCCTCCCTTGGGCTCCCGATTCGAGCCGAAGCGACGCTCGACGCTCGCAACTTATTTGACCAACAGACCGCCGTTACAGGCGACGAGGGGATGTTGCGGCTCACGGGCCAGCGTCGAATGCTGCGAGGCGGCATTCTGGTCCGCTTCTAGGCGGCAGCAGTCGGAGTTTCAGAAAAACGGTGGTGGATTCGAGTTATGAATGGCCGCCGTTTTTTGCGTCCAAATAATTGGATTCCGAACAAAAAAGTGAATTTTTCTGCCGCAGGCCCGTTAAGCCTCTCCGGCATACCGGCCCAAACCCCGTTAAATAAGGCGTTTGCGGGGGGTGTTAAACTATCATGAATTGGAACGCGCATTGCGTCTCAAATAGTTCGGCGAAATGTGCCCTCTTGAATGAAAGGTAAGGTCCTGACAAGCTGGAGCATGGTCTGGCTGCTGGCGACGGTACTTATCGTTGCCGGCGGGGCTCTAAATCTGTCGCAAAGGGCCACGCACCAGTTGCCGCCGACGGACGGCGTTTTATGGGTCGAGCGGGACGGCGGTATTTACGCTGAAAAGGTTACGCCGGGGATGGCGGCCGCTCGTGCCGGCATCTCGCCCGGCGATCGGCTGCTGTCGATCAGCCTCGACGGCGAGCGTTTTGACGAGGTTGTTTCGGTGGCCGACACGGCGATGTATCTCGACGCCGCAGGCGTCGGTGGCCGGCTGACCTACTTTTTCGAAAAAAGCTCTTATTCATTCGCGGCGAATCGCTATTTCGCCGATCTCACAAACATCGATACATTTCCGCGGTGGACCCCCGCCATCATTTCATTGGCCCTGGTCGGGCTGATGTGGCTCGGGGTTGGGCTTTTTGTGCTGTTCAAGCAGGGGAGCCGTTCGCCGTTCGTGCTCCATTTCGCGACGGTCTGCCTCGCGGCGTTCGTGTTTCACGCCTATGCGCCGCTTTATTCGGGACAGGATTTCGACCTTGCCGTTCAGTTGTTGGATACCTTCGCCTTCGCGTTTTTCGTTTCCCTTTTCCTCCACTTCTGTCTCAGATATCCGGTTCACAGCAATGTGCTTGACCGCGAACACTGGAAGACGTATTCGCTCTATGCGCCGGCGGCGGTCATTTCGGCCGTTTATGCGTTTTTTGCTGTCGCTCCGCTCGTGCTTCCGCAATCGGCGGCAACCGCCCTTGTCCAATATACGGCCGCGAACAAGATCTACCCCATCCTGAATCAGGTGCTGCTATATCATTTTGCCGGCGGTGTCGCTTTGGGTGCGGGAATCCTTGTTTGGCGATTTGTGACAAGTTCGCAGCCGCTTGTGCGGCAGCGGCTCAAGTGGGCGATGTGGGGCGCGATAGTCGCGGCCGTGCCGGTGATCGCGCTCCAGATCGCACGGCGGTTCGTTTATCTCCCGGATGACACTCTGACGGTCGCTCTCACTACGCTGCCTCTCGGGCTGATCCCCCTTAGCCTTGGCCACTCGGTCGTGCGGTACCGGCTGATGGATGTGGACGTCGTCGTTCGGCGTGCACTCGTCTATGCGATGACGACGCTGGCCATTGCGATGATGATCGGTGCCGTTGCTCTCGGGCTCGTTTATTTGGCCGTGGGTGAGAGCCTTTCGACCACCGAGATAACGCTGCGGGCATTGATCGCCGTGGTTCTGATGGCGGCGATCGTCATGCTCAGCGAGCCGCTGAAAAACTTTTTACAGGAACGGGCGAATCGCTTTTTCTATGGCGAGCGTTACGACCTCAGGCAGGGCCTTCTTGATTTCGGCCGGACGCTGTCAGCAACCACGGCCATGGGCCCGCTGATGGATGCGTTGACCGAACGTCTGGCCCAGGTAATGGATGTCGAAAAGGTCGCCGTCTTCATTGAGGACACCCGCGAGCCGAGCCGTTTTCTCCTGGGAAGATCGATCGGGCTGAGCGAAGAGTTTCACATTCCGCAGGATTTCAGGGCGATGATCCGCGAAAAATCGGCGTTGACGGGTGTCGTCCGTGCCGATCAGATCGAATCGCTCGATGCTGAGAATAACGGGCACAATGGGAATGGCAACGGAAACGGCAAGCTGCCTGTGCGGCAGGAGCTGCATTATTTCGTGCCTTGCGTCGTTCGAAGCAAAATGGTCGCCGTCATCGGACTCGGCCGTGCAAAGGACGGTTCGCTGCTCTCGTCCGAGGACCTTGAGATTCTCAAAACCGTTTCGGGCTATATAGCCGTTGCCATCGAGAACAGCCGGCTTTACCAGGAACAGCAGCAGCAGACGGAAGAGCTCGCGCTGCTCAAGGAATTTAACGAATCGATCGTCGAGTCGGTCAACGTCGGCCTGCTTGCCGTTGACGAGGACGGCCGGATAACGCGCTGCAACTCGCCGTTCGAAGAGATGATGGTGCTGACCCGCGACGAGGTGGTCGGCCGCCAGGTGGAAGAGATCTTTGACGAGAGCTTTGCCCTGAATCTCGGCAACATTCTGGGTAAATCGCGTTGGCACCTGACCGAGGTCCGCAATGCATATAAGCTGCACACCTATGACGCGGCGGGGCGTTCGCTGATAGTGAACGTCGCGGTCGCGCCGCTGCGGTCGGTCTCGAACGAACAGACGGGGGCGATCGTCGTGCTTGAGAACGTGACATCGCGGGTCAAGCTCGAGGAATCGCTGCAGCAGAGCGAAAAGCTCTCGAGCATCGGTTTGCTTGCCGCGGGTGTCGCGCACGAGGTGAACACGCCGCTTACGGGTGTTTCGAGCTATACGCAGATGCTGCTCGGTATGGTGCCGGAGACCGACCCCAAGCACGCGCTGCTGCAAAAGATGCAGCGTCAGACCGACCGTGCGACGAACATCGTCGGCAACCTCCTCAACTTTTCGCGTACGGGGAACGTCAGCGAGTGGCACGACCTCGACATCAACCGGCTGCTTGAGGACACGCTGCAATTGCTTGAGCCCCAGCTTCGCAAATCGAACGTCACGATCGAAAAGGATTATGATGAGATCTCGCCCGCCATACTGGGCAATGCGGGCAAGATGCAGCAGGTGTTCACCAACCTCATCCTCAACGCACGCGACGCGATGCCCGCCGGCGGGAGCATTACGCTCATCACCCGCGTTATCGAGAACGAAGTGCTTATCGAGGTCTGCGACACGGGCGGCGGCATTCCGGAAGAAAATCTCAACAAGATCTTCGACCCGTTTTTCACGACCAAGGGCGTCGGCAATGGTACGGGGCTGGGGCTTGCCGTGAGCTACGGCATAGTCCAGGAACACGCCGGCTCCATCCAGGCACGCAACAATGAGGGCGGCGGCGCCGCTTTCAGACTCACCTTCCCCGAAGCCGAATACCAGCGGCAGCGCCGTAAGATAAGCGCCTAAGGGTTTCGCGTTCCGGGTTCCTAGTTTCTAGTTCATTCAAGGTTTTGAACCTGAGCGTTCACAGGGCGTGCTCGGGGCGTTCACGGGGCGTTCTC
>JAEWBM010000109.1 GCA_023391155.1 Acidobacteriota bacterium | reverse complement strand
GATTCCATAGTAGAATACGAAAAGCTAAGAATCTAACGACCCGGGGACATACTGAAACTATGATAGGAAAAAATATTGCACGACGGATGGTGGGCGCGCTGGCGCTCTACCTTTTGCTAGCTGCAGCGGCGCCTTATGCAGCGGCCCAGACGGCGACGCCGGCGGTGAGCTCGATCGACTATACGGTCTCTATGCCGCAGCCGTGGACTCACCTGCTCGAGGTGGAGATGCGTGTTCGCTGGCCGCGATCGCCGGGCGCGACCGATCTGAAGATGGCGGTGTGGACGCCGGGCAGCTATCTGATCCGCGAATATTCGCGGCACGTGCAATCGTTTTCGGTGACTGATGCCGCGGGGCGCGAGCTCGACTGGGAAAAGGTAAGCAAGAACACGTGGCGGGTGAATGCCGCAGGAGCGAATGAGGTGGTCGCTCGGTACAAGGTCTATTCGAATGAGCTTACGGTACGAACGAACGAGCTGAACAGCGAGCATGCCTTTTGGAACAACGCCGCACTGCTGATGTATCCGGCGGGGCAGCTGCGGACGCCGTCGACCATTACGGTGCAGCCGTACGGCAATTGGAAGGTCGCGACGGGGCTGGATGCCGTCGCGGGCCGGGCGAACACTTTCAGTGCACCGAACTTCGACATTTTGTTCGATTCTCCTTTCGAGGTTAGCGATTTTAAGGAACATACGTTTATGGCGGCGGGTGCACCGCACCGGCTGGTCATCACGGGCGAGGGCAACTATGACATGCAGCAGATCGGGGTGGACACGGCAAAGATCGCTGAGGAATCGGTAAAGATCTTTGGCGACCTGCCGGTGGACGATTACCTGATCATTTTGAACCTGAGAGGCGGCGGCGGCTTGGAGCATCTGAACTCGACGGCACTGCAGTGGAACCGGTGGGGCTTCAAGCCGCGGTCGAGGTATATCGCATTTCTCAACCTGATGGCCCACGAGTATTTTCACTTGTGGAATGTGAAGCGGATCAGGCCGGAGCCGCTCGGGCCGTTCGATTACGAGAACGAGAACTACACAAAGCTGTTGTGGGTCGCCGAGGGGATGACCTCGTATTATGAGGGGATACTGCTAATGCGTGCCGGATTGATCGGGCAGCAGGAGTTTCTGGCGTCGAAGGCAGGTGTTATCAATGCATTGCAGAACCGGCCCGGGCGTTTTGAGACGAGCCTTGAGGAGGCGAGCTTTGACGCGTGGATCAAGTATTACCGGCAGGACGAGAACGCGATCAACAATCAGATCTCATACTATGACAAGGGCGACATCGTCAATATGCTGCTCGACGTCACGATCAGGACCTCGTCGGACGGCAAGCGGTCGCTGGATGATGTGCTGCGGCATCTGTACGACGAATATGCGAAGAAGGACAGGCAGTTTACGCCGGAAGATTTTCAGAAGGTGAGCGAAATGATGGCCGGACGGAGCCTGGAGGATTTCTTTGACAAGTATGTCCGCGGGCGGGCGGAGATCGATTACAATGCGATCCTGAAGCCGATCGGGCTGGAGCTGGTCGCAACGCCGACGGGCGACGGGAATGCATTTCTCGGGGCGTCGCTTGGTGAATCGAACGGCGTGCTGACCGTTAGGAATGTCCCCGCCGGAACGCCCGCTTACGAGCAAGGCCTGAACTATAACGATCAGATACTTGCGATCGACGGATATCGGGTGTCGCAGGGATTTTTGAATTCGTATCTTGGCGAAAAGTCCCCGGGCGATGAGGTGAAGCTGACGATCTTCAGGTTTGACCGGCTGGAGGAGATCACGATAAAGCTGGGCGAGGACCCGCGGCAGCAATATAGCTTTAGGCCCGACCCGAATGCGAGCGAGAGTGCCAGAAGGCTGCGCGAACAGTATCTGTCAGGCGGCCAATAGACGGCGTTATATGCTGAAAAGAGCGTTCGTAAGTTCGATCATCTGTGCGGGTGCGGCGATCGCGGCGGGCTGCGGCAATGCAGAACCGGCGAATACGCGTGCGGTGATGCCGACATCGCTGTCGGAAGTGCCGGCGGTGCAGCTTAACTATCGTTATGAGCCGGACGTCCCCGAACCGGAGGTTGCTCCGGCAGCCGCCGATGCGGAGCTGCAGCCGGCGGTGCGGGCGCATTTTGAGGGCGAGAGGCCGGGCGAATTGCTGGACCGGACGCTGACCTCGCCGGACGGCGCCCGTGTGCTGGCGATCTATCATAAGGAGACGGACCTGCCCGCGGAGTTTCGCCTGGATATGTACGGCTCGGACGGGCGGATGATCCAGAAGATCACGGCCGACACGATGGCGGTGCATTTTCCGGACACGATCGTGTGGTCGCCCGATTCGACGCATCTTGCTTTTGTGGCGATGATCCGCGGGGCACAGGGCGAGAACCCCGACGGGACGCTCGACACCGAACCGACGCCGACGCCGGGAGCCGAAGTGCCGGCGGATGCGAATGCGAATACGGATGCGAACTTAGCGGACCCCGAGGCCAACGCGATGGCGATACCGGCGGAACCGGACCCGCTTGCCGAGCCGACGCCGACGGCGCCGCTCGGGGTGCTGACGTTTCGGACGGAGCAGATATATCTTTGCAATGCGGACGGGGGTGCGTTAAGGCCGCTGACCCAGAACGAGGGGCTGATCTATTTTTATTACGCATGGTCGCCGGACAGCACGATGCTAGCGGCTCTGGCGGCGACGGCGCGCGAGTGGCAATACCTGGAACGGCGGGCACAGGAAGAGGGGCAGATATTTATACCGGTGGGGCGTCCGCGGATCGTTGAACGCAATGGGCGCGAGCGCCGGCTGGACGATGGAATGACCGCCGTGCAGCCGGTGTGGTCGCCGGATTCGGCAAAGGTCGCGGCGGGCTATGACACTCAAGTGCGAGTGTATGACGCGGTGGGTGCCGTGCCGACGCAGGCGGCGGTGCCGCTGCGAAACGCTTTGCTGCTCTCGTCGCAGGCGTTCGATATGAGTCAGCAGCAGCAACTCGGTGCCGATAACGCGGCCGATGCCAATGCACAGCCGCCGCAGCCGACCACCTTGCCGGACCCGGCGACGCTGGTGTCCTTTAATCCGATAGTCGGGCTGGAATGGACGAGCCCCGATATACTTTATTTTCAGACGGCATTTATCAGGCGGATGCAGAACGAGGCGGACAGCGTCAGCAGCTTTCCGCGATGGCATCGGCTGATCTTTTCACCCCAGCCTCCCGCGGGACAGCCGCAACAGCCGGCAAACTAACTTTATGGCAGGCCAAACGATCGATCAGATATTCGAGAACAACGCCGCGGTCCGCGAGGAGCTGAGGGCATTTTTGGGTTCGATTGCTTCGGAGGATGAATTTCGCGTGCCGGAGGGCGAGACGTGGTCGGCGGCCCATATACTTGAGCACCTTTCACTGACCGAAGAGGGCATGGGCAAGATCTGCAGCCTGCTGCTAAGGGGAGCGGCGCGTAAGGCGGGTGCCGAGCCGGAGCTTTCCGAGAAGTTTGTGAACAGCGTGACGGATTTTCAGTCGGTGAAGGTCAAGACGCCCCCGACCGGCGAACCGACGGGAACGATCGCGATCGCGGAGTCGCTCGAGAAGATGGACGCCAACCGTGCGAAATTGAACGAAAAGCGGCACCGATTTGTCGAGAACGACCCTTCGGCGGCAACATTTCCTCACCCTTATCTAGGCGACATGACCGCACTCGAGTGGCTGGCTCTGATCGGGTATCACGAGAAAAGACATTTGGAGCAAATGAAGAGGGTGCTCGGGCGAGCATAGAGGCATTGGAAAGCCCCGACAGCCAGGAGGGCTACGCTGTCGGGGCAAGTGTCCAAACAAATGCTTCCTAAACTATCCTGTTCAAGTTTCTGAAGCCGCTAATACGATGACGGGGGGCGCCGGAGCGTTGCAAAATATCGCAAAAGATTTGCCCCGGCGTCAGATGACGATCTTGATCCAGCCTTCCTCAATTCTGACCTCATAGGTTTCGATCGCGCAGCCGGGCTCGGTAAAGCATTTTCCGGATGCGATATCGAACCGCCAGCCGTGCCAATCGCATTCAACGATGCCGCCGTAAACGCGGGAGTCGGCGAGGGGAAAGCCTTTGTGCGGGCAGTGGTTTTCGATAGCCTTAAAATCTCCGCCAATGTTAAAAAGCGCCACCTCGGTACCGTCCTTCAACTTAACGGTCGCGCCGCGTCCGGGCGGGACGGATTCAGCTCGTCCGACGGTGACGACCTTGCCGGAGCGGACGGGTTTGCGCCTGTTTTCGCGATGTTTGCCCATAAAAACCGATGGGGCCGCGAGCCTGCCCCAAAGTTAAATTGTATCTTACGCAGGGCCGGAAGGCAGAAGACGCCGGCAAACAAGAGGCTTGCTTTCTAGGTTCAAGTCAAACAAAATAAGGGAAAGGGGAATCAGGATGACCGACGCTCCGGGCAGGGGAACCTTGCGCTGCCGCGACATTATGACCGCCGACGTGAACACGGCAACGGGCGACATGCTCATTGCTGAGGTTGCGGCCCTGATGCGCGACACGGACGTGGGATCGCTGCCGGTCGTTGAGAACGGAAAGCTTGCGGGCATCGTGACGGACCGCGACATCGTCGTTCGTGCGCTTGCCGAGGGGCGTGGGGCTGAGACGCCGGTGAAAGAAGCGATGACGACGGAACTTTTCTCGGTGGCCCCGGATGACCCCGTTTTTCAGGCGATCAGGATAATGGGCGAGCGCCAGGTAAGGCGCATCCCGGTTGTCAACGAGGACGGTTCGCTGGCGGGGATCATTGCAATGGCGGACGTCGTGCTCCAGACCGAGGACGACCGCGAGATCGCGGAAACGCTGGAAGAGATATCAAGCGGCAGTGCCTTTTGGGGCAGCCGATAGGCAGGAATTTTAATGGCAAAGGCATTTAATCGGCATTTTCAGTTCCTGGGCTCGTCGGGCAGCCCGCGGCCCAGCGGCCGGCTTTGGCTGCCCGCTGCGGATGTTTACCAGACCGAAGACGGTTGGGTCGTCAAGGTCGAATTGGCCGGTGTGGCCGCGGAAGACGTCGAGATCGAGATCCATGGCAACGTGCTCTATATCGCCGGATGCCGCAAAGACAAGTCGTGCGCCGCGGGGGCCTCATACCACCAAATGGAGATCACCTACAGCCGTTTCGAAAAGACGCTTAAATTCCCGGGCTCGGTCGAAGGCGTACAGCTCGACCATATGTTCGAGAACGGGCTATTGATCATCAGACTCAAGAAGGCAGCATAGGAAGGCAGCGACAAGCGGGAAGCGAAAAAAATATGTCGGACGAAAACCAAACACCACCACTGAACGAGACCGAGGTTGAAATTCCGAAAGAGCTGGAAGTGGCGATCTTGCCGCTGCAGAACACGACCCTGTTTCCCGACACGGTCGTGCCGCTTTCGGTAGGCAGAGAGCGCTCAATGCGTGCGGTGGAATCGGCATTGACGACCGAAGAAAAGCTGCTCGGCTGTATAACGACGAAGACGGAAGGGGTTTCGGGCGACGAATCGAAATACGACGACCTCTACCAGATAGGAACGGTGGTGAGCATCAAGCGGATGATGCGCAACGAGGGCGTTATGCAGTTGATCGTGCAGGGCCTCGAGCGCATCCGCATTAAGGAATGGGTGCAGGACCAGCCGCATCTGAGGGCAAAGGTCGAGCGGCTGCCCGCGCTGGAACAAAAGGATGAGGAATCGATCGAGGCTCTGAAGCGTAACATTCACGCGATGGTGCAGCAGGCCCTGGCAATGCTGCCGCAGGTGCCGCCCGAGATACGGATGGCGGTGATGACGCAGCAGGACCCCGTGCAGCTCTCGTATTTCCTGGCGTCGGTGCTGGACCTCGGGAACGAGACCGAGCAGAAGATGCTCGAAGCGAGCAGCGTTGACGACCTGCTCGCGATGACACACGCCGCACTCGCGAGAGAGCTTGAGATAATGCAGATCCGGTCAAAGATCGCCACCGAGGCGCAGACCGAGATGGACAAGTCTCAGCGCGATTACATCCTCCGCCAGCAAATGAAGGCGATCCAGAAGGAGCTGGGCGAGGACGAATCGGGCGAAAAGGCCGAGGCGGAGCAGCTTCGCGAAAGACTGGAGACGGCCGACCTGCCCGAGAATGTGAGAAAGGAGGCCGAGCGTGAGCTTAAGCGGATGGAAGCGCTGCCGCAATCGGCTCCGGATTTTCACGTGATCCGTACTTATTTGGAATACGTGCTTGAGCTGCCGTGGAACAAATCGAGCGAAGAAAAGCTGGACCTCAACGAGGCAAGAAAGATCCTAGACGAAGACCACTATGGGCTTGAAGACGTGAAGGAGCGCATCCTGGAATCGCTTGCGGTCGTTAAGCTTAGGCCGGATTCGAAGAGCCCGATACTGCTTTTTGTCGGCCCTCCGGGAGTGGGTAAGACGAGCCTGGGGCGATCGATAGCACGGGCATTGGGACGCGAGTTCGAACGAATGTCGCTTGGCGGAATGCGTGATGAGGCAGAGCTGAGGGGGCACAGGCGGACATACATCGGTGCGATGCCGGGGCGGATCATCCAGGCTTTCAGGCGAGTGGGGGTGAATAACCCGCTGATGATGCTGGATGAGATCGACAAACTCGGCAACGATTATCGGGGAGACCCGGCGGCGGCCCTGCTTGAGATATTGGACCCGGCACAGAACCACACATTTCGGGACAATTATCTGGACCTACCTTTCGACCTGTCGAACGTATTCTTTATCGCGACGGCAAATTCGCTGGGGCCGATCCCGATGCCGCTCCGCGACCGGATGGAGATCATCACGATCGCCGGTTACAGCGACCGCGAAAAGCTGAACATTGCGAAGCAATATCTGATACCGCGGCAGGTTAAGGAGAACGGGCTGGAAGAGGGCCAGCTTGTGATCACGGATGAGGCGATAAACCTTTTGTCAACGCGATATACGCGCGAAGCCGGCGTGAGGCAACTGGAGCGGGCGGTCGGAAACCTTGCGCGTAAGATCGCATTAAAAGTGGCACAGGGCTCGACCGAGAAATACACGATCGACGCAGCGGACGTGCCCGAATATCTGGGCCCGCCGCGGTTCCATCCGGAGCAGGCCCGCGACGAACTGCCCGCGGGTGTGGCGACCGGAATGGCATGGACAGAAATGGGCGGCGAGGTGCTTTTCATAGAGGCGACGGCGCTGCCGGGCGGCAGCGGCCTGACGCTGACCGGGCAACTGGGCGATGTGATGAAGGAATCGGCGCAGGCGGCGCGGAGCTATCTGTGGTCACATGCGACCGAGTTCGGCATCAACCCGGAGCATATCAAGCAGAACGGCGTGCATCTCCATGTGCCCGCGGGGGCCATTCCAAAGGATGGGCCGAGCGCGGGTGTGACCATGGCGTCGGCTCTGGCGTCGCTTTATTCCGGCCGTAAGGTGCGGCATGACACGGCGATGACCGGCGAGATCACACTAAGCGGATTGGTATTTCCGGTCGGCGGCATCAAGGAAAAGGTGCTTGCGGCGCACCGAGCGGGCATCCGCCGAATAATTTTGCCGGCACAGAACGAGCACGACGTTTCTGAGATCCCGGAGGACGTTCGCAAGGAGCTCGAGATAATCCCGGCGCACCGCGTCAGCGATGTGCTGCGCGCCGCTCTCGAACCCGACGGACGCCCCACCGCCGGCCCCGACGGCCAACCGGAACAGGAACTGCGGCTACCTTCGCTGGATACCCAAGAGACAGGAGAGCGGCCGTCGGACAGGTTGATGAAAGGCGAATAGCGCACAAGGCGATATCCGCCCCAAAAGCCTACGAGATCGGGCCGCTAGTTCAACATGCGGCCCGATCAAAATAATTCCCCCAATTTTCCCGAAAAACTTTGAATTTCGGTGGCGAAGATGCCACCGGAACGTGTATGCTATTAGGTTAAGGCGTGGTTGATTTGCGCACATCTTGAATCTTACCTTTTCGGTGTTTTTGGGGCGGCGCCGGCACAATAAGACAATCCAATCGAGGCGGGCCGCTTGCCCGCGAGACTGACACAAATGGCATTAAAATCTTTATTTAGTTTATTTTCCAGCGATCTTGCAATAGATCTTGGGACAGCGAATACGCTTGTCTATGCGAAAGGGCGCGGCATAGTGGTCTCTGAGCCGTCGATCGTTGCGATCAATAAAGTGACGAATCAGGTCGAGGCAGTGGGCCGCGATGCAAAGGAAATGCTCGGGCGAACGCCGGGCAATATTGTCGCCATCCGTCCGATGAAAGACGGCGTTATTGCCAATTTCGAGGTCACGGAAAAGATGCTGCAGCATTTTATCCGCAAGGCGCACAACGGCAAATCGTGGGTGCGGCCGCGAGTGGTCATCGGCATCCCGTCGGAGATCACGCAGGTCGAGCGCCGTGCTGTCGAGGATTCGGCCTATCGAGCAAAGGCGTCGGAAGTGTATCTCGTCGAAGAAGCGATGGCGGCGGCGATAGGTGCAGGACTGCCCATCACCGAACCGCACGGCAACATGGTCGTCGATATCGGCGGCGGTACGACCGACATCGCGGTGATCTCACTGTCGGGCATCGTTTATTCGCGGGCGGTGCGGGTCGCGGGTAACGAGATGGATGAGGCGATCACGCAATACATCAAGCGCAAATACAACCTGCTGATCGGTGAGCGGACGGCTGAGGCGATCAAGATCGCGCTGGGGTCGGCCTTCCCGCTTGACGAACCGCTCTCAATGGATGTCCGCGGCCGTAACCTGATCGAGGGTATCCCGAAGACGATCACGATGACGGACGAAGAGGTGCGTGAAGCGTTGTCAGATGCGGTATCCACGATAATCAATGCCGTTCGCGTCGCTCTTGAGCGTACACCCCCGGAACTCTCAGCCGATATAGTCGAACGCGGGATCGTTCTGACGGGCGGCGGAGCGCTTTTGAAGAATCTCGATAAGCGTCTGATGATCGAGACCGGGCTGCCGGTCGTGATCGCAGACGACCCCCTTTCCTCAGTTGTGCTTGGGACGGGCAAAATGCTCTCGGACATCGAGCTGCTCAAGCGCGTCCGATGGGACAACTCACTGATGGCCGGCAGCTAACCGGCAGCGAAATTCCCCGATAACGGATGGCAGAGCGAAGTCAACAGGAAGTATGGAGATTGACGCCGTGGCTGGTGGTCATCCTTCTGTTGGGGAATTTCGTCCTCATGGCCTTTGATGCGCGCATCGACGGCGGACAGCGTGTCATCCGCATCTGGGCCCAGACGGCGGCGGATTTTGTCCAGTCGCCGGTGACGACCGTATCCACGGGCGTTTCAAATTATTTTGCATCGATAGCCAATCTGCGTTCCGCGCAGGACGAGAACGACCTGCTGCGGCAGCGGATCCAGGAACTGGAGGTCGAGCTGCAGGGTAAGGAGGACCTCGCCAGCGAGAACGAGCGTCTTCGCGGACTGCTCGAGCTCAAGGAAGACGGCAAGTACAAGGTGCTGTCGGCGCGGATCATCGGGCGAGACCCGAACGTTTGGTTCGACTCGGTGATCATCGATAAGGGGAGCCTCGCGGGGGTGACCCTGAATATGCCGATCGTCACTGCGGGCGGGCTTGTCGGGCGGGTAACTGCGGTCGGGCCGCTATCTTCTCAGATCGACCTGATCACGCGGGACAAGGCGGGGCTCGGCGCGGTCGTCGGCGAGCTGAGCGAATCGAACGCGCTTGGCGTCGTCAGCGGAACGAGCGACCGGAATGTCGTGGTGATGCGGTACGTCTCAGGCAGTGTCGAGGTGCAAGCCGGGCAGACCGTATATACGACAGGGCAGGACGGAATCTACCCGGCGGGGTTAAAGGTCGGTGAGGTGGTCGAGGTGGAGTCGGGCTCGGCGACGACGCCGCACATAATATACGTCAGGCCGACGGCTGCCTTGGGCACGATGCACGAGGTGGGCGTGCTGCTCTACGAGCCGCCGGAACGTAGTGAGTTTGAAAAGGCAGTACCGAACGCGACCCCGACGCCGAGGGCGCAGTGAAAACGATCGCTTAGATGGAAAACCTTAAGATCACGATCATATTGATAGTGGCCGTGCTGCTGCAGTGGACGATGCGAAACGTCGCTGAACCGCTGGCGTATATCGATTTTCCGCTGATCGTGGTGGTCTATGCGGCGCTGCAGAGAAATGCGATCCGGGCGATATTTTTCGGAACCATGGCGGGCCTCGCGGTGGATGCGTTGAGCGGCGGATTGCTAGGGGCCAGCGGCTTCACAAAAACGCTTGCGGCTTACCTGGTTTCAGAGCTTGCCAGGCGCGTCTATTTGGACAACCTTTTACTCCGAATTCCCGTCCTAGCGGGCGCTAGCCTGATCGATGATTTTACTTATTATGGGGTGCATAGATTGTTGGGGCAGGAGCCTGTCGGGCAGCTCTTTGTGGTGACGGCGTATTCGCTGATCGGGACGACGATCGTGGGTACGATGATCTATATAGTGCTCGACTATTTCGCCTCAGAAAGGGCGAGGCCGCGGAGGCGGGACAGTTTTTCTTCGCGACGCCAAACGAGAAGGCGTAACCCGATAAGGCTCGGCAAATGATCATTGCGGTATGAAGTTAAATGATCAATCACAGAATCTGTTAGTCAGGATCGCCGTGATCCACGCGGTGGCCTTTGTTCTGCTTGCCCTGCTCGGCGTCAGGCTCTATTACCTGCAGATCGTCAACGGCGAATATTACGCCGAACGTGCCGAAAACCAGCGTATCAGGCTCATTCCGATCCCGGCGCCGCGGGGAGCTATTTTTGACCGCAACGGCAAGATCCTGGTCGATTCCCGGCCCACCTTTAATGTAGTTATTTCGAATGAGCCGCTGAAGGAGCTTGATATCGAGACGCGCGTCGCGACCTATTCGGACGGCTTGGACCTCGAGCCGGATTTTGTGGTGGAGCGGCTGAAGTCCCTCTCTAAGCAGGGCGATTTTGAGACCCTGATCCTCAAAGACAATGCGACGATGCAGGATATCGCCTGGGTCGAGGCCCATTCGCTGGAGTATCCCGAACTGAGGATCGAACTGCAGCCGCAGCGGTTCTATCCGCACGGGATCTACATGGCTCACATTTTGGGCTATGTGGGCGAGATCAGCCCAAAGCAGCTCGAATCGGAGCGATGGGCCGGGATGAAAGCGGGCGACATAATCGGCAAGGGCGGTCTTGAGGAATATTACGACGAATTCTTACGCGGGCGTCCGGGTTACCGCAAGGTGATCGTTGACAGCCGCGGCCGGATACAGAACGAGATCGAGGTCGTCCCGCCGCAGGCGGGGCAGGACATGGTAACGACGATCGACCTTGACCTGCAGATGCAGGCCGAGAAGCAGATCGAAAATTCGGCCTCGAAACGCGGGACGATCCTGGCGATGGACCCGCGAAACGGCGAGATGCTCGCGATGGCGTCGCAGCCGTCATTCGACCCGAATGTCTTCGTCCAAGGCAGTAAGACCAAAGAGGGCCGGAAACAGATCGCGGCGTATTGGCAGGACCCGGAGCGGCCGCTATATAACCGTGCGATACAGGGGCGGTACCCGCCGGGATCGACGTGGAAGATACCGATGTCGGTCGGCGGATTTCAGACCGGTGCAATGACGGTCAACAGCAACCGTTTTGCATGCGGCGGCGGCATCCAGATCGGAAACAAGTTTACGAGATGCATGGGCAATCACGGGACGCCGGACCTGGTGCCGGCGATCTCGCGTTCGTGCAACGGTTTCTATTACCGGTTGGCGCTCAAGATGCAGATCGAGGGCGTTATCCAGATGGTCGAGAATTTCGAATACGACAAGCTCACGGGCGTCGATCTGCCGAATGAGAAAGTGAGCCAGACACCGAAGAGCTGGAAGCCCATTGTCGAAAAGCGGGAGGGCAAGTGGTCCGATATCCGAACGATATACTCAGGGATCGGCCAGGATACGGTGGTCGTGACGCCGATCTCACTGATCAGGACGATCTCGGCGGTCGGGATGTTCGGGCGGATGTACACGCCGCACTTTTTGAAGGAATTTCGACAGATATCCGGGACGGAACATTTTGATGAGAGGCCGCAGACCGGGTTCAGCAAGCCGGAGCCGAAGATGATCGAGATGACGCCCGAGCAGCAGAAGATGATCGTGACCGGAATGTGGACGGCTGTCAGCGGCGGCACCGCACGCATCGTGAATATGCCCGGTTTTGATGTTGCCGCAAAGACGGGAACCGCGCAGGCGGCCGGGGCACTGAAGGGCGAAAAAGACCATGCATGGATCGTCACCTTCGCACCGGCATATGACCCGGAGATCGCCGTCATCGGCCTGATCGAGAACGTCGGTTTCGGCGGGACGCACGCTGGGCCGCCGGTCCGTGCGATGTACGAAACGTATCTGGCAAAGAATCATCCGAACCTGGCGGCGGAGACCGAAGTGGCGAGCAGGTAGTTTAGAGAATGGTCGCAATAATCGAAAAACGAGACCTTCGGGACTTTGACTGGCTGACGTCGATCCTGGCGATCGCGATCGCGGCTTTCGGCGTCTGGCAGATCCACAATGCCCTGCCGCACGAAAGTTATTGGAGCAAACAGATCATCGGGCTCGGGATCGCCGTTTTTGCCTTTGTCGTCGTCGCGATGTCGGACTATCGCCGGATCATAGACGCCGCTCCTTTCTTTTATGCATTCGGCCTCTTACTGCTGTTCTTGGTTTTGACACCGCTGGGTGTGGAGGTGAACGGCCAGCGGGCGTGGCTTCGTCTGCCGGTGATCGGCCAGTTCCAGCCCTCAGAGTTTGCCAAGATCCCGACGGTGCTGATGCTGGCCAAGTATTTTGGAAACCGCAAGGCAGGGCCGCTCAAGCTGAAAGAGATGCTTATCGGCGGCGCGATCATGGCCGGGCCGATCATACTGATCATGCTTGAACCGGACGCGGGCCAGGCGATAACCTATTTCCCCATTCTTGCAGCGGTACTCTTTCTATCTGCGATCAAAATTCGATATGTGGTGCTGGCGCTGGTGGCCACGGCGATCTTTGTGCCGGCATCTTATTATGCGGGTGTGCAGACGGGTGTCATCAAGCGTTATCAGCAGGAGCGCATAAATGCCATTCTTGATCCGGAAAGCGCCGACCCGCGAGGGTATGGTTATCACACGGTTCAATCGATGATCACGGTCGGCAAGGGCGGGCTGCACGGCATAAAGGGCGACACGGAGACATCGCAGAGCGTGCTTAAGTTTCTGCCGGAGCCGCACACGGATTTCATCTTTGCCGTGACGGCGGAAAACACCGGGTTCATCGGCTGCATCTCATTACTTTTGGCATATGCGCTGTTGATCTCAAGGCTGATCTCGGGGGCGAGAGAAGCTAACGACCGCGCCGGAATGCTTGTTATAATGTCCATTGCGACGGCGATGTCGTTCCAGATATTCATCAATATCGGAATGACGCTTGGGTTTTTGCCGGTGATCGGCGTGCCGCTGCCGCTAATGAGCGCCGGGCTTTCGGCTATATTGTCGACCTTTATTGCGATCGGATTTGTGGTGAGCATCAGGATGCGGCGATTTGTGAACTAGGCCGTGCAGAGGTTTTTATGGCTAGAGAACGAAGAATTGTTGAGCGTGAAGTAAGGGCGACATCCGGCAAGGGATGGGGCACAAAGTTGACCTGGTTCGCCGCGGCATTGCTGCTTGCATTGAGCGCCGGCGGAATCACGGGCGTGCTTTGCTCATACTATCTCAACAATTCCCGCTATTCGGTCGAGGTGTCGGCACTGGCGACCTATCGTCCGCCGCAGGTGACTACGATATATGCCGATGACGGCGAGACCGTGCTGGCGGAGTTTGCCATCGAAAAGCGGATACCGATCAAGGAACAAGATATTCCTAAGCACGTTGAGGATGCACTGATCGCGATCGAGGATTATCGCTACTACGACCATATCGGCATCGACCCGTACCGCATCGCCGGCGTCATTTTTAAGAATTTTACGACCGGCCGGATGGAAGGGGCCTCGACGATAACGCAGCAGCTTGCGAAAAACCTATTCCTCTATCGCGACCAGACATATACCCGCAAGGTGAACGAATGGGCAGTGGCGCTCCAGATCGAGCGGTTCTATACCAAGCGGCAGATCCTCGAGATGTATATGAACTATGTCTTTCTCGGGGCGGGTGCCTATGGCTTTGAGGCGGGGGCACGCACGTACTTTGGAAAGACGCTGAAGGATCTGACGCTGGAGGAGGCCGCTCTTCTCGCGGCGATACCGAAATCGCCTGAATACTCGCCGACCCGCAGTATGGAAAAGGCGAAGATGCGCCGCGACATAGTGCTCGACCAGATGACGAAGTATTTCCCTGAAAGGTACTCGGCATCGATGGTCGAAGCGGCAAAGGCGCGGCCGATCAAGCTCGCGGACACGGCCTATTACCAGGCGCTTCCGAAATCGACGGCGTGGGACTACCCGGTCGAGGAGATCCGCAAATATCTTGAAGACAAGTACACGACGCGCGTCGCCCAGGGCGGGCTAAAGGTTTACACGACGATCAATATTGAGGCTCAGAAGATCGCGACGAAAGTGATCAGAGAGCGGCTGCGGGCGTTCGATAAGAACCGCAAATGGCGTTCGGATTATAAGAACATCCTTGTCGATTCGGACGGCGAGCCGATGACGGATGAGAAAGAGATCGCCAAGGCACTCTCGTCATACAAACATGCCGATTGGTACGGCGATGAGTACGAAGAGGGCGAATATATCAAGGGATTGGTCGTGAGCCAGAATCCGCGTGCGGACGAGGTGGGTGTGCGCTTCGGCCGCTATAAGGCAGTGGTCACGGCAAAGGACATGGGCCGCAGCGGCAAGAAGCCGAAAGCGGAACTGAAGCCGGGCTTCCTTGCTGAGTTTCTGATCAAGGCGGTCGACAATGAAAAGCAGACGCTCGAGATCGAGCTGTCGCAGGTGCCGGAGATACAGGCATCGATGGTGTCGATCGATGCCAAGTCGGGCGAGATCGTTGCGATGGTGGGCGGGTACGATTTCCACACGAACCGGTTCAATAGTGCCACGCAGGGCCTCAGGCAGACGGGTTCGGCCTACAAACCTTTCATCTATACGGCAGCGGTCGAGGATGGAATGACGCCTGACATGATCGTAAGCGGTGCACCGATAAAACGGGGCGGCTGGCAGCCCTCGAACTACGACGGTTCGCCGAGCCATCCGAACGTGCCGATGAAGATCGCGCTGGCGAAATCATATAACCTGGCGGCGGTACACCTGCTCGATCAGGTCGGTATTCAGGCCGGCGGCCAGATGGTTCGGCGTTTCGGGATAACGAACCCGATGGCACCGAGCCTGCCCTCTGCACTTGGTGCGTCTGAGGCATCGCTGCTTGAGATGGTGGCCGCCTACGGTGCGTTCCCGAATAAGGGGGTCCGCATGCAGCCGCATCTGATCCGCAAAGTTTATAGCCGTGACGGCACGCTGCTCGAGGAATGGGACGGTTCAAGCTCAAAGGTGACGAGCGAATACGTCGCTCTGACGATGGTGGACATGATGCGCGGCGTTACCTCGGGCGGGGGAACCGCCGGCAACGCCAGCGCCGCGGGACACCCGCTGGCCGGGAAGACCGGTACCGTCAACAACCACACGGACGTTTGGTTTATCGGATATACGCCGCGGTACGTCACCGGCGTTTGGATAGGAAATCCCGCCCGGAAAGAATCGCTGGGCCGCGGGATCACGGGCGGCGGGCTTGCGGTGCCGTATTTTAACGGGTTTATGAACGCCTATCTCAAAGACAAGCCCAGAGAGAGCTTCCCGAGCGTCCCGTCAATGCCGGCCGAGATACGCGCCCTGATGGAGCGGAACAAACGCGAAGAGCGTGAGAAGCTGGCCCGTGCGGAGCTGCTCGCGGCGAAGACGGGCGCGGTCACCGATGCCGAGGCAACAGCCGCCGCAAATGAAGAGGCCGGATCGGGCATCAACGTGAACACGATCATCGAGGTAGAGCGGCCGAGGACCACGGAACCGCCGCCGCCCGTGAGGGTGCCGACGCCTGCGGTGGTGCCGCAGCGGACGCCCGAACAGACGAAGCCTCAACCTAAACCGCCGCCAAGTGAAGGGACTCGGCGAAAGGGTAAGAAAGGAGACGGATAATTAGAAAAGGCCGCGGCGATAATGCCCCGGCCTTTTTCTTTATCGGTTAACGAACTCTGAGAGGTAGTGCGGCAGCATCTTCCGCCACCAGACCCAGTCGTGATTTACATCGTGACCCCAGATCTCAAGCCGATGCGGTATCCCCTTTGAATGAAGAAGAGCTGAGAACTCGCGGCTGCGGTCGGGAGCCTCAAACGCTCCCTGGCCGGTGACTATTACTATGGAATCCGCCTTACGCAACCGCGGTAAATGATAGTCATCATTGAGGTTGCGGAGATACATATCGGGATTGTTGAAATAAACGTTGTCGTCGTAATACCGCTCGAGATAGTTATAGATGTCGTAGCTCCCGCTCATCGCGATCGTCCCGCGAAACATATCCGAGTGCTTGAAATAGGTATTCGCAGCTAGAAGAGCTCCAAGGCTGGCCCCGGTGGTCAGAGGCATCGCGTCGGGGCCGCATTCATTGCGTATCAGCGGCAGCACCTCGTCGGTGACATAGCGGTCAAAACGCGTCAGCATCTCGACCTTCCAGCCGGGATGCGACTCGGTGTTGAGCAGGCTGTAGCGATTTACCGAGTTGATCGAATAAGCGCGGATCTTTCCGGATTCGATCAGGCCCTTCATCGCATCGATCAGATAAAAGCGCTCATATTCCAGATAATCCGCCGCCGCGGTCGGGAACATCAAAAGCGGATATCCCGCGTGGCCATAGGCGACCAGCGGCATTTCCATATTCAGGTTGTGGCTGTACCACGAGATGGTATCGCGTCTCATAAGCGTCGGGGCCGAAATTTACGGAATAGAAAAGGGTAGGGGAAAACGCCCGGCGCCGCAAGTTCGCAAGGGTGGACGTTTCATTGGGACGAGGTCAACTTGAGGCCGGCGATACCGGCGATGATCAGCATAATACAAAAGATGCGGACGGCGTCGCGCGGTTCATTAAACAGCACCATGCCGAGTATCGCCGCACCGACCGTGCCGATGCCCGTCCACACGGCATAGGCGCTGCCGATGGGGAGAGTGCGGACGGCAAGCGACAAGAAGTAGAAGCTCGCGATCATCAGCGCGCCGGTGACAAGGCTCGGCACAAGGCGCGACCAGCCCTCTGTATATTTAAGGCCGATAGCCCATGCGATCTCGAAAAGGCCGGCGATGGCAAGATATATCCAATTCATCGAAAAAGTTACTGGAGAAATTCTATATTATCCGCAATGCAATTCTCGGCTCTTTTCCGCGCTCGACAAAACGATCGTTGACGGCATCGACGGCTGTAGAAAGTGCACCAAACAAATCGGGTACTCGAGTCTCAAGGCCGCCCGAATTTGTTAACTCTATCGTCAGCTTCTTGTCGCCTGTAAGCACAACGCTCGACATACCATCTCCCTCATCAATATACGTAAGGCAATCAATAAAGGCGTCCATGTTCTCACCGTAGAAAGAAGGAAAACCGAAGGCCTCTTTGCACACGAGATGAAAAGAGGCCCAGTCGGTGATTTTGGCACCGTCGATTCGGACGAAGGGCATTACTTAACCACGGTGATGTCGCGGGTGGTCGAGTTGTACCCGCCGTTATCGACGACATTGCCGTTGGCATCCACAAGCTCGAGCTTGATCGAATGCTTGCCCGCGGTCCAGCCGCTCAGCCAGAGCGGTGTCCAGCGGTCTATGAACTTTGCCTCGCCGCCGTTGACGGAATAGCGCACGCGATATTGCCCGCCGTCACCGGTCAGCTGTCCGCCGATGAGCCAAAAATCGATCATGATCGGGTCTGCGTCGGTGCCTTTGTACTCGCCTTTCGGACGGCTATAGGTCAGGAGCGGCAGCTTATCATCGATCTTTCCACCCTGTGACGGAGGCATGTCTTTGCCCTCGGGGGTAGGTGCCGCATTTGCATTCGAATTGGCATTTGCGGGAGCCGCCGAGTTCGAGTTAACGTTCGACATCTGCTGGCCGGTGTTCGTCGTAGCCGGTTTTTCGACATCGGCGCCGCCGTTCTTGACGGTGAAGCGGACCATGTCGAACGAGCCCTCATTCTTATAGCTTTCATGCCACGGCCGCGAAGCGAATACCCGGATCGTGTGCTCGCCGTCCGGGACGTTGCGAAGCTCGAAAAGGTCGGCATCGATGTTGTAATAGGCCTCGTAGGGCTGATTGTCGAGGATCACGTGGATGTGATTGCCCATCTTTGTTTCCGGGTCCATTCCCGGTTTATAGCCTTTTAGGTCGCCGGAGAGTTCGACCTCGAGTCGAACCGTTGAGCTTTCCACGACCGATCCGTCCTCGGGCGCGGTGATCTCGACCTCGGGCTGCGCCTGGTCCTGCTCGCCTCGGGCGGCCATCATATCGCGGATGCGCTGCGGAACCTCTGTCTCCGTGAGCGTCATCGCAGCGGCGGATGTGTTCGCATTGGCGTTCGCGTTGGTCGCGGTGTTGGTGACGGGCTCGCCGCACGCGGTGGCGAAAAAGGCAGCAGAAATGGCAATTAGCAGATAACGTGTCATATATATCCTCCTTGAATCTAGACAGCGACAATGGATGCGGCAGGTTCGGCATCGCGGACGATGCTCGAGGGTTCGTAGCCGAACACGCGGGCAAAGTTCGCTTCGAGCCGGTCCTCAACCTCAGCGAGCGGTATCTCGCGGCCGAGCAGCCGTTCCATCGACGTAACGGGTTCGCCCTCGCAGGCGATTATCCAATTGAAATAACTTAGGTCTGTGTTGACGTTGAGGGCAAAGCCGTGGGTGGTGACCCAGCGTTTGATGTGAACGCCGATCGCGGCGACCTTGCCCTCGGTGGTGTGCACTCCGGTGAGCCCTTCGATGCGGAAAGCTTCGATGCCGTAATCGGCCATCGTGCGGATCAGCACCTCTTCGACATCGCGAACATACTTGTGGACGTCTTCCCGGTCGGGTGAAAGGCTGATGATCGGATAGCCGACGACCTGGCCAATGCCGTGATAGGTGACCTTTCCGCCGCGGTCGGTCTCGTGGACCTCGACGCCGAGTGTCTTGAGAAGTTCGGTCGTGGCAAGCACACCGCCGTCCTTCGACCGGCGGCCGAGCGTGAATGTATGCGGATGTTCAAGCAGCAGGAGGTGGTCACGCTCGCGGCGGTCGATGACCTCGCGCTGAATGGAGCGTTGCAGCTCAAACGCCGACAAATAGTTGATGCGGCCGAGCCGTCGAACCTGCAGCATCCGTTTATGCATCTACAATATGATAGAATTTTTGGATATTTTTGAACAGGCGAGGTTATATATGAAGTTATTCGGGTTTATTCCCGTAATAGGATTATTGCTGCTGGTGACGGCGGTCGATGCGTCAGCTCAACGGACGACGAGGCGGACGACCCCGCGTGTCGTAACGAGCCAGGCACCGGCCCCGGCGACGCAGTTAAAAGAAGGATCCGAGAAGGTTGCGATACAGATAAAGAACGTGTCGAAATTTATCTATGTTCTGGGCGGGGCGGCGCAGGGGATAGAGGCGATCGATAAGGACCCGCGGGCGAACCAGGGTGCGAGGAATACGAACGAGCAGAATAAACGAGAGGTGCTGCAGGCGATCAGGAACCTGAGAGCGGGTCTGATCGCGCTGGAGGTTGAGTTCCGGACAAAAGCGCCGCTCAAGGCACATCTGGTGCATATTCAAGGCATCGCTGACCTTAGCGCCCAGTCAGAGGACCTGGCGATGGCGGGCCGCTATGTCGATTCGGGCAAACCGCTGCTGACCGTGGTCGAAAAGCTTTCGGACACCCTGGCGGCGATGTAGTTATTCAGCGGAGAGGCCGAGCCGCTTGCGGATGAATGCCTCAGCCTCTTCAGGGATCAATTCGCCGTTGACGAGCGAAACACCGGTTGCAAGCACGTCGCCCTCTTTATTGAGAGCGTCGGGATCTAGAAAGACATACCAGGGGGTGCCCCATTTTCGGGTGTCGCCGGCGGAAGTGCGGAGCTTATAGTGCTCGGATGTGAGGCGGTCGCCATATGTCTCGGTCTCATAGACGGAGGGGAACGGGAGTTTGAAATGCTCGATGTGGTTCTCCATCTTTGAGCGGCCGTCATATTCGGCAACGCCGATAATGCTCAGGCCCTGGGCGGAATATTTTTCGTGGAGGCCATTCACGAAGGGAATGTCGGCACGCCAATTCGGGCACCATGGGGCCCAATAGACGACCATAACCAGTTTTTTACCGGCGGCAAACTTGCGAAGATTGGTCTCGCCGCCGCCTTTCACGTTCTCCAGGGTCCAGTCGGGGTACCCGATCTCTTTCTCAACGATGGGAGCGCGCTCGGCTTGGGCGAGTGCGGCAAACGACGCGAGAGCGGTAAAGATAAAGGCGGTTATGAGTTTGCGCATAATTAAGTACCAGGGAAAAGCGTATATGTTGAGATGCCTGTTCGCAAGCCTAGGGTTGGCGGGTTGAATTTAATCAGCAAGGCGCATAATGTAATATTTTCAGCACGATCATGACCGACCAACCTACAGTAACAGACATCTTTCGCCGGGCACTCGAGCTGCGTGCCGGGGACCCGAATATGGCGTACGCCGATCTGAGCAAGCGTATCGTAAGTGAATTCGGCGGCGGGCCTTTTCCGTCACCGGCATTTTTAACGATCCCGGAATATGACAATATCGCGCCGGAAGAGGATTGGACGGCGGGGCTGCCGGTCGTGCTTCGCGGGATACAGAACGAGGACTGGGACGAGGTCGCAGCCGGCATAGTCATCAGCCTGGAGCAGGTCGAGAACTATCCGAAGCAGTCGGGCCGCGAAGACGATCCGACAAAGAACTGGCGTCACCGCAGCAAGCGGATCGTCGAGGCGGAGGACAAGGTGTTCGAAAAATGGATGCCGGAAGACCTGATGGACCTGGCCAAAAAGAACGTAGCGAGCTAACTAGTTTTCAAATAGCAAATGTGCCGCGTGCCGCGATCAGAGCGGGTACGCGGCATTTTTATTTTTCGACCTCGATGACCATGCCGTCGCGCGCTTTGAGAATCGGGACGCCGGGGGAGAACTTGGCGATCTCGCGGGCAAAGTCGACATCATCCCATTCGGGATACAGATGCGTGAGCACGGCCTGTTTCGGCTGTGCCTTGCGAATGAGGTAGACGGCCTCGGCCAGCTCCAGATGCTTCTTGACGGGCTTATCGCGGATGAAGGAGCACTCGAGCAGCATGAGCCCCGCGTGGCGGGCGAGGGCGGCGAGGTCATCGGACATGCCGGTGTCAGCCGAGTACATGAGGGTGCGGTCCTCGGCATCGCGGAGGTGGAGAGCGAGGCTCTCGTCCGTGTGCGGGGTCTTTACTGCGGCGGCGGACAGGCCGGGGGCGATCTCGAATTGCTCGAGATGCCGGACCTCGCGGACCTCCAGCGGGAAGGGCTGTTCAAAGAGTCCGTAATCATCTACGGCATCGAATTTTTCGATCAGGCGGCAGAGCCCCTGGGGGCCGAAGATGGTGAGGGGTTTGTTCCGTTTTTGGGTTTGAGGGGCGTATTGGGTTCCGAAGAGGAACGGTGCGAGGCCGCCGCAGTGATCGAGATGGAAATGCGAGATCCAGATGGCGTCGAGCCCAGCCCAATCGAGGCCCTCCTGCGCCATGCGGTGCATCGCGGAGGCGGAGCAATCGAGGAGAACGGTCGAGCCCTCAGCCTCAAGCCAATATGCAGAACTGCTTCGAGCGGGGTGTGGTACCGACGTGCCGGAGCCGAGTATCGTAAGCTTCATGGGTAGAGATGATAAATGATAAATGAGAAATGAGAAATGAGAAATGAGTGACGAGTGATGAGTGACCAGTGATGAGTGATGAGTGACGAGTGATGATTCATTCGTACGAGGGGCGGTCAGTGCCACATCGGTATTTTCCAATTAACCATTAGCCGATTGCCAATTTACAATTACACCCGTCATTCCCTTTCAAATATCAATTGCCAGTTTACAATTTCGGGCGGGCTGACGCTTCAAGGGGCGTGCTGTGTTAAATTTAGGGAATGAGCCGGGTTGATGTTCTTGCGATCTTTGCCCATCCCGATGATCTTGAATTGACGGTTGGCGGCACGATGCTGAAGCTTGAGAAGCTTGGGTACCGGACAGGTGCGCTCGATGTGACGCAGGGTGAGATGGGGACCCGGGGCACGGTCGAGGGGCGTGCAGCCGAGGCCGAAGATGCCGCGAAGATCTTGCGGCTGTCTGTTCGGGAGAATCTGAACCTGCCGGACGGGCACGTCTTTCCGGATGACGATTCGCGGCGGGCGATGGTGCGAGTGCTGCGGCGGCTAAAGCCGGAGGTCGTGCTGACGCATCAGTTGGGCGACCCGCATCCGGACCATGATCATATTGCTGTGCTGGTGCGGGAGGCGGCGAGGCTTTCGAGCATGATGAACTATGACCGCGAGACGGGCGATGAGAAGATCGCGGTGCCGCGGGTGATGCATAATGTTTTCTCGCGGCGGGTGTTGCCGAGCTTTATAGTGGACGTTTCTGACGTGATGGACGCGAAGATGGAGGCCTTGAGGGCGCACCGGTCGCAGTTTCACGATCCGAATTCGGCCGAGCCTGAGACGCGGCTCACGGCCGCCGGTTTTTTGGACGAGATCGAAAACCGTTCGCGTTATTTCGGGTCACTGATCGGCGTAGCGGCGGGTGAGCCGTTCCTCGTCAGGGAGGCTTTGAACGTTGAGGACCCGGTCGCACTGCTGCGGCAGCCGATGAACCTTTATTCGTAGATGGAAACCACGGCATTAGCGACAACCGACAAGCTCCCGGAGGAGCTGGAGCTTGAAAAGAAGCTGCGGCTGCTCGACCGTTTGCGGGACCGCATAGCGGACCGCGAGGAGGATCTTGCCGATCTAAGAGCGGCGATGGAACGATTCGAGGCGCGGTACTCGATGGAAGTCGGCCGGCTCTATGCCGAGCAGGACGAGATCGATGCCCAGATCGCGGAAGAGGAGCTGAAGCTCGTACCCGACGACGAAGAGATCAAGAAGCGGGTCGAGGAGCTGCGGCGGCAGGCGGATGAATCGGCGGCACGGGCAAAAGCGGCCGAGGCGCTGGCGAGCGAGGAATTTCAGCCGACGGCAGAGGCACGGAAGGCGTATCACGACATGGCGAGGATCATACACCCGGACCTCGCCCTGGACGAGGCGGAAAAGGAACGGCGTCACGGGCTGATGGCCGAGCTGAACAGCGCTTATTCAAGCGGCGACAAGGAACGGCTTTCGCGGCTGACGGAAGAGATGAAGGTGAGCTCGGATATGATCCGGGGCGATTCGGTCGGCGATAAGCTGATCAGGGCGATCAGGCAGATCGCACAGGTGAGGAAGCGATTCAAGGAGATAGACCGCGAGCTTGCGGACCGGCAAAGGTCCGAACTGTTTGAACTCTACAAAAAAGCGGAGGCGCACTCGGCCGCGGGGCGTGACCTGCTCAAGCAAATGGCAGAGGTCGCGCGGACGCAT
>JAEWBM010000088.1 GCA_023391155.1 Acidobacteriota bacterium | reverse complement strand
GGACACGACGGCTTATGTTGCTGTGCCGGACGAGCCGAACGGCAAGGGCGTGCTTGTGATACAGGAATGGTGGGGCGTCAACGATCATGTAAAGGACATTACCCGGCGATATGCTGAGGAGGGCTTTGTCGCGATCGCCCCGGACCTTTATCGCGGCGAGGTGGCGCGGGATGCCGACACCGCATCGAAAATGATGCATGCGCTGGAACTTGACGACGGCATCGACACGATCCGAAATGCGGCCGAGAAGGCACGGGAGGAGTACGGGATCGAAAGTCTCGGGATCACCGGCTACTGCATGGGCGGGACCTTTGCCCTGCGGGCGGCGGCGCTGGTCGACGGGCTAAAGGCCGCGGTGCCCTTTTACGGCGATATCCCGGAAGAGGATGTGCTGAAAAAGCTGAGCGTCCCGACGATGTTCATCTCCGGAAAGCGGGACCAGTGGATATCGCCTGAGAAGGTGGGGGAACTGGAATCGATGGCGGAAAAGCACGGCCTGCCGCTGGAGTCAGTGAAGTACGACGCCGATCATGCATTCTTCAACGACACGCGGCCGGAAGTATATGACGAGGCGGCGGCGAAGGACGCCTGGCGTAAGGCTATAGAGTTTTTCAACTCGAACCTTTAACCTTTCAGGAACTCTTGGAGTTCGGATGCGGTCGGGAGCGCGGTGCGTGCCCCGACCGCTCTGCATTTGAGAGCCGCGACGGCATTCGCGTACCGAGCGCTTTCCTCGACCGTTGCTCCGGTGAGCAGGCCGTAAAGCAGCCCGACGCGGAACGAATCGCCGGCGCCGGTGGTATCGCGGCACCCGCCGGGGACGGGGTACCCTTCCGATTCGATGAACTCGTCGCCGCAGAGAAGAAGAGATCCCGCATCGCCCAAAGTGACGCCGGCGACTGCGCAGCCATACCGGTCACCGATCCTCTGAAGGGACTCGCGAAGCGGTACATCGCCGAACAGCTTCGCCGGAACATCGGCCGACGAGATGAATATATCTATCAGCGGGAAGAGTTGCTCAGAGCCGGGGAAGACGTTGTCGATATCGGCCGAGACAATAACCCCAAGGCGCCGGGCCTCTGCGGCCATCGCGATGCATGCCTCGACGTCGTGCGGCGTGAAGTGCAGCACCTTCGCATTTTTCAGGGCATCGATCGGAGCATCTATTGCCGAGTAGGCGAGTGCGGCATCACGTTTCCAGATCACGGTGCGTTCGCCGGTACGCTCGTCGATGATGATGAATGCGATCTGGGTGCCGGCACCGGGTACCGTTTCGGCATAATTGAGATCGACGCCGTCCTCGATCAACGAGCGGCGGCCGATCTCGCCGGCGTCGTCATCACCGAACCGGCCGACGTATGAAGTTTGTAACCCAAGACGGCTGAGTCCGGCCATCGTTGTAGCCACCTCGCCGCCCGCCGCACGAGTGTGATCGGTCAGCTCCACCTTCGAATTATAGGCGGGGTACTCCGGCACCTCTATCAAAAAATCGACAGCATTGGTGCCGAAACCGATGACGTCAATATCGGTGTCGGGCCGCAATTTGAAAGGAAAGTACATTCGAAAGACCGGACTTCGGTGCGGTGGAGGGTCAAAGCATTTAAGCCTGCTTGCCAACCAACCGTGGTTCAATTAGATTTTAAATTGACCGAAGAGTTCCGTAGCTCGAATTTATTAAATTTTCGGAGAAAAGAAAAAATGCCGTCTGCGATTTGTCCCGAATGCGATGAAGAAGTTTATGTGGATGCCGAATCCGAACAGGGCGATAAGGTGACCTGTGAAGAATGCGGTTCGACGTTGGTCGTTGTCGGGCTCGACCCCTTTGAGCTGGATCTTTACGATCCCTCTGAAGAGGATGATGATTACGACGACGATGACGAAGATTACGATTCGATGGACTACGAAGATGATCGGTACTAAACCCGACCTATTGGGGACGGCCGTTCCTGTCTAGCCTGAAACCGGGCCGGTTCTGTTTCACCGTCAAGCCCCGGCCGGCCTCGACCCTCACATTTCGAAACTCTTCAGCTGCCGCGGCACGCTCATCGGGATAATAAGCGATGGCGTAGGAGGCGGCAATGCGCTCTGCCATCGCCGTGAAGATCGCGTCGAGCGATTCGTCACTGGCGTAAAGGCTGACGCCGCCCGTGCGCCTTACCAGGCCGCTGGCTTCGAAGGGGGTTAGGAGCGGCCGGTCGGCACCCACCGCGCGCGAATACGACGGAAGGATAATGGAATATACGCTGACGCCGGCGTCGTTGGCGCGTTCGATGACGGTCGAGGGAGCGACGACATCCCCCACCGGAAAGCCGTCTGTGATAACCACGACGGCACGTTTCGGGCGTTCGCCGCGGACCTGCTTGGGCGTGCGGCGCTCGATCAACCGCACGGCGTCGTCCACAGCGTCATAGGCATGGGTCGAGAGCCCGTCGCGGTCGCGCTCGATATTTTCCATCGCCCGGCGGATGCTGTCGGCGCGATTGGTAAACGTCTGGCGCCTCTTAACGTTCATCGCAAAGGTCGTCACGGCGAAATAGGCGTTTGGATGAGCGAGGCGATCGATGAACTGTGACATTGCCGAACGCAAACGTTCCAGTTCGGCGGGTGTCAGGCTGCCCGATACATCGAGCGCAAAGACCACCAGCATAGGGCGGCGTTCATTGCCGTCAATTACAGGCTGAAAGAACGCCACCTCCTGCTCCCGTCCATTCTCAAAGATCTTAAAGTCCTTCGCCGTGAGGCCCGAGACCGGTTTCCCATCGCGGTCGGTGACGGGGATCTCGAAAGCGGCAAGCTCGGTATCGACGCGGATCACGTCCTGAGCCGGGCCGGAAGCGGCAAATAGAGCAAGAAAGATAAGAGTCAGGGCGGCGATCGACGAGCGTCGCAAGAATAGCCTTTCAATCTGAAAACCAACGGTCATATTGAACTGTCAACTTGAATTATATCATCAGAGCTAAACCGGCCCGTTTCGCTCGACTGGCCAGTATCTACCGCGATCACACCAATTAAAGGCGATTGGCACGGCTCTTGATTAAGAAGCTGCTCGGGCGTCCCTCTCATCAACGACGCCAGCCGGGAAAGCCGGTATAAACGGTGAACCAATTAGTTAGATATCAGACAGAGCCCGCAAGTTGGCTACACAAGAAGAGATGATGACCGCAACCGACCAACACATCAGATCAAATGCCCAGCGATGGACATTTTGGGTGACGGCTGCGGTAATTGGCGCCTACTCAATATTCGAGGTCGTGCGGTACCCGAGCAGCCGGCTGATGGTTTTCGGGCTCTCGCTGTTTGTTGCGTTGATCGTCGGAAAATATAAGTCGCGGCTGCCGTTTACGAACATCGAAGTCGACCCAAAGCTGGTAATGGCCTTTTGGGGCACGATGTGGCTCGGCGTCGGCGCAGGTGTATTGCTCGGAGCTGCGGCGTTTGCCGTACAGCTTCCGGCCCGCGAACGGCGCTCGGCAAAATTTGCGACGCCGCTGGCGCTGGATGCTGCCGCACTCTTTATCGCAGGCGGTACCTATCAGTGGCTCGTCACATATATCACGGTCAATGCATCGATCACGGCACTGCCGGGCGTTTTGGTGCCCAACAACGTCACGTTCGCGCTCCTTGGAATGGCGGCGGCTTATCTGGCGGCACGAAGTGTAATCTCGCCGGTGCGGCGATGGTCTGAGATACCGCGGCGGGCCGCGTCAAAGCTGGTAACGGCCTTTATGGCCATGGTGCTGTATCTGCTCTTTAACCACTTTGGCGTGGAGATCGGGCTGGTGATACTGCCGCTCACGATCGCCGCAAACTTGGCGCACAAGGTTCATATTCTCAGCCTCGAGCAAAAAACGCGGCAGATCGCGGACGCTAGCCGGATGCACCTTGCAACGGTCGAGGCTCTGGCGACGGCGATCGATGCGCGAGACCAGGTGGGCATCGGCCATGTTCGGCGGACGCAGATCTATGCGGTCGGCATGGGTACGATACTCGGATTGACCGAGGACGAGATCAACGCATTGAGGACCGGGGCCCTGCTGCACGACATCGGGAAGCTTGCCGTACCGGACCACATTCTGAATAAGCCCTCAAAACTGACGCCGGCCGAGATGGAAAAGATGAAGATCCATTCCTCGGTGGGAGCTTCGATATTGGAAAAAGCGGGATTTCCTTATCCGGTCGTCCCTACGGTCAGATACCATCACGAGCGATGGGACGGGCGTGGATACCCCGAGGGTCTGCAGGGGTCGGAGATCCCGGTCACGGCACGGATAATCGCTGTCGCGGACGCCTTTGACACGCTTAGGGGTGAGCGGCCTTACCGGATGGCGGTGTCGAGGGACGAGGCCTGTGAATTTCTGCGGTCGCGTGCCGGGACCCAGTTCGATCCGTCGCTCGTGGACGTCCTGCTGCGTAATTTGAAATATTTTGAAGAGCGGATCGAGGAAGAGGGATTGGCCTACTTCTCCGAACCGGAAAAGGGCGTGGAGAGCCGCCAGGAGGCCGACGTGCCCGATTATGTGGAGCAGATCCAGCGGGCGAATCATGAGGTATTTACGCTGTATTCGCTGGCACGTGAATTCAGTTCGTCGCTGGGGTTGGACGACACCATCTCGATGTTCGCTCATAAGGTCTCGGAGTTTGTCCCGTATGAAACTTGCGTCGTCTATCTGATGGAACCGAACGGCGAAACGGCGACGGCGGCATTTGCGGCCGGGCCGAACGCTGAATTCTTGAAAGGCCGGCGGGTAAAGATCGGGGAGGGTGCAACGGGATATGCATTGAAAAAGAAACAGCCGGTCAGCAATGTCGATCCGCTTCTGGACCTAGCATTTGAGGAGGATGACATCGGACGGAATTACACGACGATGCTCTGCCTTCCGCTAACGACGGACGACAAGCTGATCGGCGCCGTTTCGCTCTATTCCAGCTCGCTTTCGAACTATCAGGACGAGCACATCCGGCTGCTGGATACGGTTTCGCGGATCGCGTCGGACGCTATCGACAAGGCGGTGCGGCACGCGGAGGCCCAGGTCTATGCCTTGACCGACCCGCTGACGGCGCTGCCGAATTCGCGAAGCTTGCAGGCCGAATTTGAGAAGGCGGTCGCTCGTGCACGGCGGCAGGAGACGAATTTTCAAGTGCTCGTGCTCGACCTTGACGGCTTTAAGTCGGTGAACGACAACTTTGGGCACAAGGTCGGCGATACGGTACTTAAGGGCGTGGCAGGGGTGATCAAGGACCAGATGCGCGAATATGATTTCCTGGCCCGTTACGGCGGAGACGAATTCGTCGCTATAGTTCCCGAAACCGATCCGGCCGATGTGAAGAGGCTGCAGCGCCGGATCGAGGATGCCGTGGGCGAATATTCATTCGAGGCAGCGGAAGGCGAGCGGGCGAAGGTCGGCGTCAGTGTCGGCTCCGCGAGCTATCCTAGCCAGGGTGAAACGCTCGACGAGCTGATCGTCGCGGCCGACAGGGCGATGTACCTGACAAAGGCGATAAACCGGCAGCGAGTTCATAACACAGATGACCCGACCGACGACGATCCCCCAACCTCTCCCCACGGCGGCGGCGAGCTTCAAGAGGAGCTCGCTGCCTCACCGGCAGAGGAGCAGGAGGTCATCATGTATGAGGAGACGGAGGGGCTGATCGTCGAAGCGGACGAGACGATGATCTTGAGATCGGCGGCGATAAACTAACGCGGGCTTAGAAGGCTTGCGAAAATCGGAAGTGAAGCTGCCCTTGGGGGAGACGGTAAAAGGCAGGGGGATTGTTGCCCTGCGGAATTATAAACGTCGGGGGATTGAGGAGGTATCCGTAGTCGATGCCGAATTCGCCCCCGATCGGCGTTTTAAACCGGAACCCGAGCCCGACCGTGTGCGTCCAAAGCGCCCTGAGGTTTCGGCGGAAGACATCATCTTCGGGCACATCGGGCGGGTTGAAAATGTCACCGACGCGGCGGAAGACATTGCCGCCGTCATAGAACGGGACGACACGGAGCCAATCATTGACCGGCACACGGGCCTCAAGATTTACAACTGCCAGAGCATTTCCTCCGAACGGGACAGTGAAAGGATCGAGAAAGACCGGCTCGCCATCCCTATTGCGGAATTCGCCCTGCGGAACGATGACGACGCGGGGCCCTGCCGATTCGAAATCAAAACCTCGAAGTGTGTTGGAACCGCCGGCAAAAAATCTTTCGCTTATCGGGAGAATGCCCTCGAGATCGGGGAATTGCTCCGAGGCGAATCTCTCACGCTTTGAGAAAACGCTTGCCAGGCCGAGGATGCCGCGGGCGGCGAGGGTCGTGTTGCGGAAGCCCTTGAGCGTGTAATAGGCATTGTAAGACGCCTGGAATTTGTGGAAGCCAATGTTCGCTCCCAGCACCGGCAGCGAAACGTTATATTCCGCGGTGAAATAATCGCCGTGCGTAGGATCGCTGACGTTATAGCGGCAGGGCTCGCCGGGTTCGCCTCGGGCGATGATCTCAAGGATCGTGTATTCGATGCCGCAGCGTCGGCGGGTGTCGCGGACAAACGTTGTACCGAAACCGGAGATGCGGATTCGCGAATCGGGCTCGAGCAGGTCGCGGATCAGCAGGCTGCGGATATTCGTTAGCCGGACATCCTCGAACCGGTAGCGGAAAAAGACGATGCTGCGGTCGCGTCGGCTGAGGGTGCGGTTCGATTCGGCGGTGAGCGTCAAGCGGTTAAGCGTCGGGTCGCCCGCCGGTGCGCCGAATTCATCGATCGGATTACCCTCTTCATCGATCCGCTGAACTATGCCGAACGTGCCCTGGTCAAATGCCGAGCGGAAAAAGCGGGTGACCGTGGAATCCCGCTGATACTGAGCCGACACCGTAAGCGGGGCATACCGGTTGTCGCCTTTGTCGTTGATAAACCGAGGGTTGACGAAATCGAGCTGGACGAGCTGCTGGCGGCGGCTCATCCGCACGCGGGCGCCGCCTTGCCACAGGTTGCCGAGCAGGTTGAAATGGCGAATGTCGACAAAGGCGTTCGGGCCGAGATCGGTCGAATAACCGCCGCCGTACTGAAGCAACCGCGGCGCCTGTTCGACGACCTCGACGATGACGTCGGTCAGGCGTCCGCCGCCGGCGCGGTCACCCACAGGCTGGGTGGTTATATTTATGCGTTCAAAGGCGTCGCTGGCGTACAGATTTTGCTCGCTCGTATAGATGTCGGTCGCCCGCAGCAGCGTGTCGCTTTCGATCGTCAGGGCCTTTTCGATCGCTTGGGTCTTGGTCCGTACATTGCCGGTTATTAGGATGCGGTTTATATAAACGGGCACGCCCTCATTCTCAATGTTATAAACGACCTCGAACCGCGGGTTCCCGGTCGCCGGGTCGAGCGGCTCCTCCTCGATGGAAAAACTGATATTCGCGTCAAAGTAGCCCCGCTCCGCGTAATACTCCGAGATCTCGCGCTGGCCGTTGCGTACGCGGGCACGCGAAAAATTGCGGCCGGCGATCTCCGGCAGGACGCCCTCCAGTTCGGCATCCGTGAACGCCGTGTTGCCGTCGATGCGAACGTCGGAGACGACCGTGGGTTCGCCCTGATCGACAACAAACGTGATGATCAGCTCATCGCCGGTGAGCGACACACCTTGGTTGACGCGGACCTCGGCGTCGCGATAACCGAGTTCGCGAAGCAGCGAGCGGATCGTGGCAGCGTCATTTTCGAGGATCCGCTGGCTTGTATATCCGCGGCCGTAACCGAAGATCGGGATGATCCCGAGGATGTTCGCCTCCTGGGTGTCAAGGACCGGCTTGATCTCGTCGATGGTGAATTGATCGGTGCCCTCGAGGCGCATCTCCTCGAGGCGGAGGCGGCGGTCGAGATCGACGACGTACCGGACCTCGACGTCTCGCCCGGCCAGGTCTGAGCTTGTGAGGACGGAGCAAAGATATTCGGTGCCGTTCGGGAGCAATGTGGAATCACGCTCGGTTACGGGCGGCTCAACAGAACAAACGGCGACGACATCGACAAAGAAATAACCGCGTTCCTGATAGTGGTTCTCGAGCCGACGTTCGCCCTCGATGATCGCCGCGTAATCAAGCGTGCCGTCACGCTTGATGGGCAAAAGCCGGTTCTGGGTCGAGCTTCCGACCGGCGACTCTTCGGCGTCAACTACGACCTCGATGGTCGGGCCGGCGGAGCCCGTAAGCGAAATGGCGATCGTGTTGGTGCTGCTGTCGTAAACGATCCGGGGATCGCTGAGCGTCGGGGCGAGAAAATCCGATTCACGCATGGTCTCGCGAATGCGGTCGAGATCCCGCTGCAGCTCTTCGCCGGAAAAGGGCGTATCCGGCTGAAGGCGTACCTCGCTAAGCAGAGCAGCGTTATCGAAGCCCTGGATGTCGATGTTGAATGACTCAACCGTCGCCTGAGTGCCTGTCGTAACGCGAAAGATGACAGCAACATCGTTGCCTGTGGCCATCGGCCGCTGTTCGTAACGGGCCTCTGCGCGATAGAAGCCGCGTTCCCTGAGATATTCCAGGATCAGGTCAGCATTGGTCTGAAGAACGCGCTCATTGACGACGGTTCCGGGGTCAAGCAGGTTAACGCGTAGCAAAAGGTCTTCTTCACTTACATCGACGTCCTCGCCCTCGGCTATCTCGATCGCAACACGCCGGGCGATAGTTTGACGACGAATCAGGAACCTGAGATCGACCGAATTACCGGTCCCGTCAAGTGCCTCGACCGTGACGGTCGCCGCCCGGCCGGTATTGTAGATATCAGCGATCGCGTCGCGGATACGTACTGCGGAATATGTATCACCCAACGCGTCGCGGGCGATCAGGCGAAACTGTTCGGCGGATGAAATGTCAGGGTCGGCCCCCTCATAAGCGACCGTGATCTCGCCGATCGGACGTCCCTCCCATCGAGATGCCTGGGAAAAAGCCACAGACGCCAAAACGAGCAAAAGCGGGGCGAGCAGCGCAAGCCGGCCGGGGCCGAAAACCGTGCGGCCGGTCAACAGTATCCCGGGTTGTTGGCCAAGGAATCTATTCCCCCTCAAAATCGTCTCCTCAACCGGATCTCAAAACTAAAGTTATCGCGGTTTCGCGTAACATTCGTCAGTGAGCGCTGCTCATATTGCGCAACAAACGCCAGTCTGTTTGAAATTCTGTATTCGACGGCCAGCACCTGATTCTGATCCTGTGAAAGATCGGTCGCATAGGTGATGCGCAGGTTATTGTTTATCTGCCGGCCGACGGTGAGACGGGCGGTCGGGTTTGACCGCTCGCCGGAAATGATCGGGTCGATCTCAAAAACATTGAGTCCGAAAAGACGTTCGGTGGCACGCCGGGCCGGGTTGTTGATGATCGCATCGGTCAGGACCTCGGCCGCCGTATTGATGCCCGTCGAAGCGAGCGTGGGGATGCCCGATTCGGTATTTGCGAGGCTTCCGGTAGTGATGAGCGAGACCACATCCTGTTGCGGCAGTGCAGGGCTCGAACGTACGGTCGCGTTAAGATCTTCGGTGTCCGTCAATGGCCCGGAAAGATTCACAAATATCTGATAGCCCTGTATCTCGGTCTCTGCCTGAAGGTAGACGATCGGTTCGATGGAGGTGTTTGGCGGAAACTCTAGCACTCCGCGCTGCACCTCATAGCGGTCGTTCCGGAAAAAGACGGTGCCGCGGTTTGCGGTGATCCGGCCCGAGATCTGGGGATTATCCGTCGTTCCCGTAAGCCGGAGCGATGCCGATGCCGTGAGGTCGGCGATGTTGTTCCGGATTATCAGGGCATCACGCCCTTCGATCGAAAGGTCAAAACGTGTGGCCATGAGGCCGCCTCCGCCGCCCCCAAGTGAAGCATCGTTGCGGCCGCCGACGATATTCGCGAGGTCGATGTCCTCACTATATATGGAACGGCGAGCGAGGATCGAACCGG
>JAEWBM010000099.1:0-22500 GCA_023391155.1 Acidobacteriota bacterium | reverse complement strand
CGACCGATGAATTTTGAAACGCTATTCAGGGTGCTGTCATACGCCGCAGTCTTTTGCGGGTTTGCATCTCTTTGGATAACGGGCACCTTTGGCATCGCGGGAACGGCGCTGTTTGCCGGTACGATGCTTCTCGCGTGGCTGGTAGAGGATAGCCGGTGGCAGATCTCGGAGCGGGCCGGAACGGTTTTGATCGTCGTTGCGATGCCGGTTTACTATCTTCTCTGGCGGATGAGGTTCTTTGAATTGGGCGGGAGCGATACGCTTCTGCCGGGCATCTTGGCACGGCTCATTCTGACCCTGACGGCGATAAAGCTGCTGCAGAGAAAATCCGATCGCGACTGGATCTTTCTCTACGTGATGGCGTTCTTCCAGGTGCTTCTCGCGGCGGGTATGAGCATCAGTGCTCTTTATCTGGGAACGTTTATCGCCTACGTCTTTGTGATGGTCTCGACCATCATCGTATTCGAGATCAGGCGGAGCGAGGCGAGCGTTGCGGATTCGATGGCCGCCAAGGGGCCGGCACCGAATAAGGACCTCCGTCCTCGGCTCCCCGTCTCGCGGCTCCCCATGGCGGCAGCCGGTTTGATCCTTGCGATGATACTTATCGCGGTTCCGATGTTCTTTATGCTGCCGCGTGTCGGCGGAGCGGGGATCGGCGGACAAAACGGGCCCTCTACATCTTCCGGATTTGCGGATACGGTGAGGCTTGGCAACATCGGCCGCATTCAGCAGAACGATGCGGTCGTGATGCGGGTCAGGCTCGACGACCCGTCTCGGGGCAACGACGAACTGAAATGGCGGGGCCTGGCGCTTGATCATTTTGACAATTTTAGCTGGCGAAAGTCGCGCTCGGGCTTTCGTGAGGTGAGGGAAAAAGGCGAACGCGATGTCATCCAGGTCGATTATCTGACCGGGAGAGAAGGGCTGCTGCTGCAGACCTTCTATCTTGAACCTATCGATTCACAGGTTCTTTTCGTCTTGCCGCGCGCTGTGGGGATCCAAGGGAATTTTCCGGTACTGTTTAAGGACCAGCATGATTCGCTTTCGTTTCATTCCCGAGGCGAGAGGATAACTTACAAGGTCCTTTCCGAGACCTCGCTGCCCGATCCTGACGTGCTGCGGCGTGACGGCGGCCGATACAGCCGCGAATCGTCGATGTACTTGCAGCTCCCGGATGATCTCGATCCGAGGATCGGAGATCTGGCTGCCGAGGTGACAGGCACTGCTGCAAATCGGTACGATGCGGCTGCGGCGATCGAGCGTCACCTTCAAACGCAGTATGCGTACACCCTCGAGATGCGTGCGGGTGGAGACCAGCCGCTTGCAGATTTTCTGTTCAACGTTCGCGCGGGTCACTGTGAATATTTCGCAACCGCTATGGCCGTGATGCTGAGGACGCAGGGAATTGCCACGCGTGTAGTCAACGGGTTTCAGCGAGGCGAATATAACGAGACCGCCGACGTGTTTGTCGTCCGCCAACTGAACGCCCATTCGTGGGTCGAAGTCTATTTTCCCGAAGAGGATGTTTGGATCCCGTTCGACCCTACCCCGGCGGCGGGACAAAATCTCTCGATGGGCACGATCGGTATGACCGCCTTTTTTGGCCGTTATATTGATGCTCTCGAGATGTTCTGGATACAGTATTTTGTCGCGTTCGATAATCAGGAGCAGCAATCGCTTTTCACCTCGGTTCGCCGAAGTGCGGCGGACTACAATGAAAGAGCGACCGGGGTACTGCGGGAGGTTCAGGATGCGATCGCCGCATGGTGGAGCCAGCTAAAGGGTGACGCAGGGGCCCGAGCGAGCTTGGTGGCGGCCGGCTACGGCACCGCGATGCTGGCGGCAATCGTGGGAGTGGCGGCTTTTGGCCTCTGGTTTTGGCGGCGTGTACGATCAATGGGGATTCTCCGCCGGCTCAAGGGCAGGCTTCGCGGCGGGCGGGCCGCATCCACAGTCGAGTTTTATTTGAGGATGGAGGCAGTATTGGCAAGCAAAGGCATTGTGCGGCAGCCGCACCAGACACCATTGGAATTTGCCTATGCCGTCGGAATGCCGGAAGCGGTCCTTTTGGCTAAAAAATATAACGGCGTGCGTTTTGGCGATCGGCCGCTCTCACGGGAAGAAGCGACGGATATTGACGAGTGGCTCGAGCGAATGAAAGGCAACGAACCGCGAACATAAACCGGTTCGGAAAAGCGATATGAAAAAAGTAGGATTTGTCAGTCTCGGATGTCCGAAGAACCTTGTTGACAGCGAGGTGATGATGGGCCGTCTTGCCGAGTCCGGCTATGAAATTACAAATGATGCCGACGCGGCCGACACGGTCGTGGTGAACACTTGCGGATTCATTGAGTCGGCAAAGCAGGAATCCATCGATGCTATTCTCGAGGCCACCGCGCTAAAAGCCGCCGGCAAGACTCGCCGTGTGGTCGTTGCGGGCTGCCTTGTCGAACGCTATCGCGATGACCTGATCAAGGAACTGCCGGAGGTTGATGCCTTCATTGGTACGAACGAGGTCGATCGCATTCTGGACGCCGCAGACGAAACGAAGAACTTCCGCGAGCTGCCGCTTTTGCCGATCGGCAACAAGACTGCGACCTACCTTTACGATTTCGATACCCCGCGATTCCGTGCGACCGAATCGCACACCGCGTTTATCAAGATCGCTGAGGGGTGTGACCGCCCTTGTGCATTTTGCTCGATACCGGGCATGCGCGGCTCCTTCAGGTCGAGGCGGTTCGGATCCGTGATAGAAGAGGCCCGAAACTTAGCGGAGCAGGGTGTGAAAGAGGTCGTGCTCATTGCACAGGACTCATCGCGCTATGGCGAGGACCTCGGCGAGGTGGACCTCTTGGCATCGCTTATCAGGGCCTTGGGTGAGATGGAGGGAATCGAGTGGATCCGCGTGATGTATGCTTATCCGACCCATATTTCAGACGCCTTTTTAGCGGCGATCGCCGAAACACCGAAAGCAGTAAAGTATCTGGATATGCCGCTGCAGCACGCGTCGCGGAATGTCTTAAAACTTATGAAACGCGGCGGGACGCGTGAATCGTTGGAAAGGCTTATCGCCCGCGTTCGGGAGCGCGTCCCGGGGATAACGATCCGCACAACGTTCATCACCGGCTTCCCGGGCGAGACCGAAGAAGATTTCGAAGAGCTGATCGCTTTTGTTCGGAACTGCCGATTTGATAATGTCGGGGTATTCACATACTCAGATGAAGAGGGAACTCCGGCGTTTGATCTCCCGAACAAGGTTGATCCGAAGGTGGCTAAGCATAGACGCAATCGGCTGATGAAGGAGCAGGCTAAGATCAGCCGCCAGCTGAATCGATCAAAGATCGGCAAAACTTTTCCGGTAATTTTCGAAGGGCTCTCAAGGGAATCGGACCTCCTGTTCCAGGGCCGATTCCAGGGGCAGGCACAAGAGATCGACGGCTATATTCTTATCAACGACATACCCGACGCCCTCGAGCCCCGGATCGGGGCGATATATAATGTCCGGATAACGGAGGCACACGATTACGACTTAGTCGGGGAGATCGTGGCATGATGCTCTGCGCGCCCCACTTATTCATAATATTTCTGATAAAATAGAAATTTCTCTTAACTAAAATTTCGGAGTAATTAAATGAAGATCTTCACACTAACAACCGCCGTTGTGTTATCAATGTGCGCATTAACCGCGAGCGGCCAGGACCTAAAAAAACCATATACCGAATGGAGCGAACGAAACGCTCAAAAGATCGCCACTCAGTCCGGCTGGGCGAAAACATATACCTCGATCGAAGGGCTGGCTGCTGCTGAGGCAGATAATGTACGCCGCGAGCAGGGGCAGTCGGCGAATCGCGGCGGCGGCAATCCCGGCAGCGTTTCACGTTCGGGCGGGAATCCCCCGATCGTAATTCGTTTACATTCGGCTCCCGTTGTCAGACAGGCAATGGTCCGGCTTCAGCAGATCCAGGTCAAATACGACAAAATGTCCGATGCAGAAAAGGCGCAGTTTGATGAATCCCGGAAGATCTTCCTGGATTGCGCGATTTGCAACGACTACTATGTCGTTACGATCACAAAGTATACTGACGCATCCGGCCAATCGATCGATGACGGAATGTTTCAGGCGTTGACCCTGGAAGACCTGAAGGGCCATATAAAGCTGGTTAACGACAAGGGCGAAGAGCGTGAGCTTTTTCAATTCACCCCTTCCAAGGGGGGAAGCGACGCTGCGGTACTTTTCTTTAAGCGATTGGATGATGCCGGCAATGCGCTGGTTAGGCCGGAGATCAAGGACATTGAATTTGTGGTGTCCAACGACTTTAAGAGCCGGGACCGCCGTTACGGACCGCTCCTCCCGCGCAAGTTTGAATTTTCGACCAAGAAGATGATGGTCGGCGAGGATGTACAATTCTGATCCTTGTCCTGTCTCGGAGACTAATAAAGCGGGCTTCCGATGGCCCGCTTTTGTATTAGTAGAAGCAACGTTCTAGCGCGGCACCCCGTAAAGCCGGTAGATCTCGTTCTCTAGCGTGTTGAGAAAACGGTTCGCGCGTGTTTCGATCGAATCGGCGGTTGCCGCAGCCGGGCAATTTGAATACGAACTCCAGGTCCCGCCGCCCGCCGCGATCACCTCTTCGACGAAGGCGACGCAATTATTGGGAAGCACACCCCAGGTCCACTTGTTTGCCATAAGCTCTTCGAGATACATCGATGCCCCATCAGGATCGGGCAAACTCAGTACCCGGCGGCGTAATTCGGATTTTCCGTTCTCACTCAAGTACCGAGAGTATCCGGCCGGTACCATGTATTTTGGATATCCCCGCAGCTCGGCAACGTGAAAGTAATTTGTATTTCCGCCCGCACCGGTGCCGATCAATAAATGTCCGCAGAGGTTTGGCCCGGAACCGCTAACCGCGACCACAGCGACCCGCGTGCAGTCCATTTCGATCAGCCCGCACTGATCAAGAATCTCACCATCGTATGCCATAACACTCCTTCAAATCTCGGGCGCCGATCCAATATTGACGGGCACGAACGCGGCGCCGAAAAGGACCGTGCCCGTTAAACGTGGGACGGCCCGGCCGTTGCGATTTTGCCTTTGCTGAGTACTAGTTGTCCAAAACCGATCTGACAGCTTTAGCGATGGCCTGAGGTGAGAAAGGCTTTTGAAGAAATGCGTCTCGTGATTCAGATATGCCGCGTGCCAGAACTGCATCGTCGGTATAGCCGCTTATGTACAGCACCTTTATGTCGGGCCTAAGGCCCCGGAAATGCTCGGCCAGCTCACGGCCGTTGATGCCCGGCATTATTACATCGCTTACCACGATATCGATAGGCCCGCTTTTTCGAAACAGATCTTTTGCCGTGTCCGCCTCCGGGGCTTCGATCACCTTGTATCCATAGGTCTCCAGCGTCAGTTTGGCAATACGCCGGACAGATTCTTCATCTTCAACGAGCAAAACAGTTTCGCTTCCGCCGGTCGGACTTTCGTCAGATGATGTCTCGCTTACCGCGCTCTCCGAGACAGCGGGGAGCCATATGGTGAACCGTGTTCCGGCACCCACCTCACTCGAAACCGCAATGTGGCCGCCGCTTTGCTTAATGATGCCGAAAACCGTGGCAAGACCCAGGCCGGTGCCCTTGCCGGCAGGTTTTGTCGTAAAGAAAGGCTCGAATATACGGTGTATTACCTTTGGATCAATACCCACGCCCGTGTCGCTTACCGTTAATGTCGTATATTCGCCGGGCAGCAGTTCGGTGCCGGCCAGAGGATGCTTCACCCCCACCCGTTCAACGCCGGTGCGGATCGTAAGAGAGCCTCCCTCGGGCATTGCGTCCCTGGCGTTCACTGCGAGGTTAAGAACGACCTGCTCGATCTGTGCGGGGTCCACCTTGATCGGCGGCAATTTCTCGGTGAACTCGTTGCGGAAATCGATATCTTCGCCGATCAGCCGCTTCAGAAGTTTGTTCATTCCGTCAACGATCTCGTTTAGATCGACGACCCGCGGCGCCAGTATCTGTTTGCGGCCGAATGCGAGCATCTGTCGAGTGAGATTTGCTGCCCGTTCCCCCGCGTCACGGATCGCAGTGATCTTCTTCCGGTCGGGCGTTTCCTCGACCATCGATCGCATTAACAGGTCGCTGTAGCCGTTTATAACGGTAAGCAAGTTGTTGAAATCGTGAGCGATACCCCCGGCTAACTGGCCGATCGCATCCATTTTTTGACTCTGCAAGAGTTTCGCTTCCAGGTCTTTTCTTTCGGTCAGATCAGTCATTCCTCCGATCATCCGAACCGGCTTCCCCGAACCGTCCTTGATCAGATATCCCCGATCGAGAACGTAAGCATATGTTCCGTCCTTGCGGGCGAACCGGTACTCGTGCGTCCACGAATCTCGCTCGGAGGCGATCGCGCCTTCGAGCGATTCGAGTACCGCCGCCCTATCCTCCGGGTGGACCATCTTCTCCCATTCTTCTATCGAGAACGACAATTCGTCACGTGAATAGCCGAATAAGGTCTCGATCCCCTCATTCCACCACAGCTTCTTGCTGGCAAAATCCCAGTCCCAGATCGCATCGTTGGTGGCTTTGGCAAGCATCTGAAAACGTTCATCGCTCTGCCGCATTTTCTCACGATGCTCTCTGATCGCTGTCACGTCTCGAAAGTATACCGATATTCCTTCATCTGAAGGATAGGCCGTAACCGCAAACCACATTGCGAGCGGTTCAAAATAAAACTCGAACTCGGTCGTAACCTCATCGCTCATCGAGCGGTGATAGTTTTCATACGCAGGGCCCCCGACCGCCTCCGGGAATTCAGACCAGATGTTTCTGCCGATCAGGTCGACCCGCTTTCGCATAAGCAGTTTTTCCGCCTCTGCGTTCAAATACGTGAAATTCCAGTCACGGTCTAAGGTAAAGAATCCGTCCCGAATACTCTCGAGCGTGTTTGTCAACCGCTGAGCGAGTGACGTGGCGTTTCTTTCGAGTTCCTTGGAATCATGGACATCGATCGCCGTACCGTACCAGGTGGTGATCTCACCATTTTGGTCGAGCATCGGTTGGCCCTGAACGCGGAACCAGCGATATTCGCCGTCACGCCGTCTAAACCGATATTCGACATCGTAATGAGACCGCTCCGCTACGGCACGCAACCAGGGCTTCGCGGCAAGATGAATATCTTCGGGGTGAACATGATCAAACCAGTCTTTCTGGAGATTCTCTATGTTCTCAAGCCCCGTATAACGAAGCACGTGGTGGTTCGCGTAATCCAGATATCCCGTCGGGTCGGCGGTCCAGACCACGATCGGCATTGATTCTGCCAACTGGCGAAAACGGGCCTCGCTCGCAGCCAGCGACGTTTGAGCTTCGCGAAGTGCGGTGTGATCTTGAATCGCACCTCGGGCACCGACTATTCGGCCGTCCTTTTCTTTCACCGGCTCGCCTATGACCCGCACCCATCGGTGATTGCCCTTCAGCGTGACAAGGCCGGTTTCGATATCGAAAGGCTCACCTTTAGTGAAGCAGATCTCAAAGGCGCGTGTGATCTCGTCGCGGGATTCAGGTGCGTAACAGGCGAGGCCCTCCTCGACCGAGGGGACAAAACCCTCAGGGGCCTCATACAACTTTCGGGTTTCTTCAGACCAAGTGACGTTTCGTTCGCTGTCCACTTCCCATGCCCCGAGCCGGCTTATAGTGGAGGCGAATTTGGCAAGGGCCCGGCTATGCTTGAGCGCCTTCTCGGTTTCAACCTGACGGGTAACGTCCTCGGCGATGCCGATCAAACCGACGGGGTCGCCGTTCGCATCGCGTTTCAGCGAGACCCCCAACTGGCACCAAACTACCGCACCGTCCTTTGCCAAATATCGTTTTTCGATGTTGAGATTCGGAATTTGGCCCGCGATCAATGCTTCGATTCCGTCGACATTCTTATCGAGATCGTCCGGGTGGGTAAGCTGTTTGTAGCTGAGGGATCGCAGTTCCTCCAGCGAGTATCCCAACATCTTGAGATATGCGGGATTAGCATCGATGAATCGGCCGCCTAGATCGGTTGTCGCAATTCCCGTCGCAGCATTGCTGAAGACCGTGCGAAAACGCTCTTCGCTTTCTCTTATCGAATTTTCGGCAAGCTTTCGTTCGGTAATGTCCATCACCAATCCGATCCGACGCACCTGGCTGCCGTCGGTGCCGAACTCGGCGTCGCCGCGCTCGAACATCCACCGTATCTCTCTGTCCGGGCGGCGAATGCGGTATTCGGCCGAAAATGTATGGTCTTCTTCGTTTACCCGGTATAAAGCGTCACGCAGAATGTGCCGATCCTCCTCAAGGATCATCGCGAATACGTTTTCGGCCGTCGGGTGGAAATTGGCGGGGTCGACGCCGAAAATGCTATACACCTCCGGCGACCAGTCGATCGTTTTCGCGACCGGATCAGCACTCCATGCTCCCATGTTGCCGATCCGCTGGGCGTTAGAGAGCAAGGTTTGATGAGCCCGGATCTCATCAGCCGCGAGCTTGCTTTGAGTTATATCGCGCACCGTGCCCGTTAGCTTGATCGGAGAGCCGTCCATATCCCGAGACATGTGCCCCAATTCATGGACCCAGCGAACCTCGCCGGTCGGTAAAATGATGCGATGCTCAAGGTCGATCGGATCAGAACCGGCCAAGGCACTTTCCTGTGAATCGAGAAGTATCTTTTGATCGTCGGGATGGACCCTGGCAAGAAATGCCTCAAAGGTTCCGCCGAATACATCAGGCTCTATTCCGAAGATCCTGTAAGTCTCAGCCGACCAGCTCAAGATTCCGGTTGAGAAATCCAATTCCCAACTCCCTAGGTGAGCGATCTCCTGTGCCCGTTCCAGGGCAGCTTCGCTCTTACGGCGCTCACGCTCAGCGAGCGCAAGCGATAATAGATTTGCGACGGAATAGGTAAAGCTTTGTTCGTCACTCGTCCAAATCCTCTGGGGGCCGACGTGTTCGAGGCAGACGACCCCTACGACCCTACCTTCAATAACGACCGGAGCGTCCAGCATCGACGATATGTCGTTAGGCTTTAAGTACGCCTCGGCGAATTCGGACGTGATCGGATTTGTTAATGCGTCGTGGGCAACGACGAGCTTGTTTGCATCAACCGCTTCGAAGTATTTAGGAAAATCGGTAGCGAGAAGCTCGGTTCCACTGCTATGACTTGCATCTGAACGGATGAATAGGTCATTAGAAATGATCCGCGAACGATCTTTGGAATGCGTCCAAATACTTACGCGTTCAACCTCAAGAGTGTCAGAGACAACCTCTGTCACGGTTTCGATGGGGAGTTCGCCCTCCGACGCAAACATACCCGAACGTGCGAGTTCGGCGATATTCTCGAGCTGTATCTGAAATCGTCGATTGCTGTCACGCAGCCGCTTTGACGCCATCGAGCTCTCGAAGGTAAGGCGAAGTAGCTCGGCAACCGAGTCGAGCATGCTCCGCTCTTCGGTAAGAAAGGGTCCCTCCTGTTCTTCGGGAGCGGCGTTGAGGTATACGATCTCGATCTCCCCGAGCGACCCATCGGAGAGGCGAATGGGAGCCTTTAGTGAGAACGGGGTCGGACGGTATCCCGGGGTTTGAACCTCGATACCAACCAAAGATATGCGGGCCGCTGCAATGTGCGGATGCTTCATCGCAGGCGGGAGTATTTCGACGATCTGTTCGAAAAGCTTTTTCGACGGGGTCAGGTCGCTGCGGAGCAGCTTGGATATCGCATAAAGCCCGCCGAGCTCTTTGACCCGTTCCTCGAGGTCTAAGGTAACGCGCTGACGCGCGAGTTCGGCTTGCCGCTGTGCCGTGATATTGATGTGGGTGATCACCGCACCGTTGCGATGGTCCTGCCCAAGCGGGGTTACAACAGCCCGGAACCACCGTTTTTCCCTTGGCGAATCGCATGGGTATTCGAGCTCGAACTCCGGGGCCTCGCCCGATAGGACCGAACAGATGCCGTTCGCCATCGGCTTTGCCTCGAGTGCGAAAGGCGCGGAGCGCTCGCATAGGTCAATATAATTCTCGCCGATACAGGAGCCGGGCTTGCGGCCGTTCGCTGCGGCGAACGAGAGCCACGCGGCATTAACAGCGAGAATGTTGCCTTCCGGGTCAACGATCGCGATATTTGCCGGAACAGAATCGAGAGCAGCGATGTAGATCGAATCAGGGTGGGTGGAATGTGACATTGAGTGAGTTGTGGAAGTTGTCCACGGACGGTCTGAGCCTGCCGCTTGTGCATCTCGCCGAAGGTGAACAGTGTACCAAAAATAGGGAAGAACGGACGAATGGGAAAAGCGGGCCGGGGGTAGTTTCCCGACCCTTTAATGATAGGGCAATTTCAGGTCAAAGGTCAACAAATTTACATAAAAAGTGGGACTTCTCATGCACTCGTCACCTTCAGAATGCCATTCGTCACGTTTTCGGAAACATTGTGCCGGGTGGTAAAGTATTACTACGCATATCTCACTGTTCGCCCAACGGCAACAAATCTAAGAAAACCAGAAAAGGACGACGGCCGGTTCCAACGTTCCGGCCTTGTAGATCGACTATGAAAATGAACATTCTAAGATCGGCGGCAGCTTTGACGATCGCCGCAATGCTGGCGCCGGCGGCCGCGCTCGCGCAGCCTGAGGCCGACATTTATGAACGGATCCGGAAAGAAGGCACCGAAAATTCGCAGGTGATGAAGCACGTACAGACCCTCACCGACGTCTATGGGCCTCGCCTTACAGGTTCGCCGCAGCTCAAGGCTGCCGGTGAATGGGCGGTAAAGACAATGGAGAGTTGGGGCATGCAAAACGGTGCGCTTGAACCGTGGGACTTCGGGCGCCCGGGTTGGGTCAGCGAAAGGGCCTCCGGCTTCATTACCGCACCGGTGCAGGACTCGCTGGTCTTCGAGGTTCTCGCATGGACGCCGAGCACAAACGGTGCCGTCAAGGGCAAAGCTGTGCAGATGGTGCTGCCGAGTCGTCCGACCCAGGCGGAATTGACGGCGTATTTTAACGAGGTCCGTCCCCGTTTGAAGGGCAGTATCGTGTTTCTCGGGGAGCCGAATCGCGTTCCCGTGAATATCGATCCGCCGGCTAAACGTACGCCGACCGATATGGCCAAGGAACGTGTAAACCCCTATGCCGAACGCCGGGCCCCGCAATTTCCGAATTTTACTCCGCCAGAGCCGAAACCGGATGCATTGCCTTTTTCCCAGATCAACACACAGTTGAATCAGTTTCTGATCGATTCGGGTGTGCTCGTCCGCGTCAACGATGCCGGCCGCGAGCACGGACAGATTCGAGCCTTTTCGAACAACACGTATGATCCGACAAAGGTCGTTCCGACGGTCGTGATGCGTAACGAAGATTTCGGGCGTGTCGTGCGGCTGACCAAGGGCGGCCATGATGTTGAGCTTGAGTTCGATATTCGAAACCGGATCTATCCTGAGGGGGCTACATCGTATAACACGGTCGCCGAGATCGTCGGCACGGATAAGGCTGACGAGGTGATCATGCTCGGCGGCCATCTCGATTCATGGCATTCAGCCACCGGCGCAACCGATAACGCGACAGGCTGCTCCGTGATGATGGAAGCTGCACGCATCTTAACAGCATTGGGCGTTAAGCCGAGACGGACGATCCGCGTTGCGTTATGGAGCGGCGAGGAACAGGGGCTGCTCGGTTCGCAGGCTTATGTCGAGAAACATTTTGGCACGGCCGAAAATCCAAAACCGGCCTGGTCAAAATTCGGTGGCTATTTTAACCACGACACCGGCACCGGACGGATCAGGGGGCTAAGTGTTTTCGGGCCGCCTGAAACGGCATCGATCCTACGTCAGATCGTTGGGCCTTATTCCTATATGGGGATCGAAGGGGCGATCGCGACAGACAGCCGGCGACTTGGCGGTTCTGACCACACTTCATTCAATCAAGCCGGCCTTCCGGGCATCGGTACAATGCTCGACCCTATCGAATACGGCACCCACACTTGGCACACAAACCTCGATACGTATGAGCGCCTGATCGAAGAAGATCTGCAGCAGAGTGCGATCGTGATCGCGGGGGCGGTCTATCAGCTCGCTATGCGTGATGAACTGCTCCCGAGATTCCCGGCGGGACAAATGCCTGCGGCACCGGGCGGCCGATAGGCCTCGCAAGCAGGCGCTACGGGGCCCTTCCTTCAACGGCGGGGCCCTTTAATTATTTTGAGAGCGAGGTACGATAGTTTATAGTTTCATTGTCTGCTCGCTCAGATCCTGATCAGTGTATTTATGCCGGAAGACCGGTCTGACCTCCAAAACAATATGCATCCAGCCGCCGCTCCTCACAGCGAGGACGTCTTTCGCGATGATTTTTCCCTGACGAGGAAGCTTCCGCCGGAATTGGAAGCGCTCAAGCGCTTATCGATGAACTTCGTCTGGTCCTGGAGGCCGGATGCCATAGAGGTCTTTCGGGAACTCGATCCGGAGCTGTGGAACCGTGTCGAACAACACCCCAGAGCGTTGCTCAACCGGATAAGTGAACTGCGTCTGCTGCAAAAAGCAGGCGACGGGGATTATCTTCGCAAGTTGGAAGGTGTATCGGCCGCCGTGGATGAATATCTGTCCGCGGCCTGCGAGCCGGAAAATGCCCGGATCGCGTATTTCTGCGCGGAATATGGTGTTCATAATTCACTTCCGATCTATTCGGGCGGGCTGGGTATTCTCGCGGGCGACCACCTCAAGTCCGCTAGCGATCTCAATCTTCCGCTGACCGCCGTCGGATTGCTCTATCGTCACGGTTATTTTCGGCAGGACATTGATCACGAGGGGTGGCAGCAGGAACATTATTCGGATCTGTTCTCGACGGATCTCGCTCTTGATCCGGTGGCCGATGGTGCGGGAGAGCGGGTGAAAGTTTCGGTCAACATACGCGGCCGAAGGGTCTTCGCTCAGGCATGGTCGGCGAATGTCGGACGAATTAGATTGTTTCTGCTCGATACCTTTTTACCGGAAAACAACGACGTCGATCAGCTGATAACCGGGCATCTCTACGGCGGAGGTTCCGAAACGCGCGTCGTGCAGGAGCAGGTGCTTGGCATTGGCGGCGTACGGCTGCTGAGGGCATTGGGAATCCGGCCCGAAGTATTTCATCTCAACGAGGGCCATTCGGCATTTCTTTCGCTCGAACTCGCAACCGAATATTTAAGTGAAAATTCTAACTCGACTTTTTCCGAAGCTGCCGCGGCCGTCCGCCCGCAGTGTGTTTTCACGACCCATACACCGGTGGCCGCAGGCAACGACGTCTTCCCCGGCGAGCTTCTGCAGAAGACCTTTTCAGCGGATTACATCGGGTCTCTCGGCCTGAGCGAAGAGGAGTTTCTGGCGTTAGGGCGTGTCGACCCCGCTGATCATTCCGAACCGTTCGGAATGACGCCATTCGCTCTCAGAATGAGCCGTGCCGCTAACGGCGTAAGCGAAATGCACGGAAAGGTCTCGAGCGAACTATGGCATGGAATGTATGACCAAGGCGTTCGACCCATCGGTTATGTCACTAACGGCGTTCATCCGCCTACCTGGATCGCACCGGAATTTCAACGTGCTTATGGCGAGTTGATCGGGCCCGAATGGGACAGACTTGTAAGCGGCGTGCCCGGCGATAAATGGGCGGAATTCATCGCCAAATTAAGTGATGAGAAGCTTTGGTCCATCCATCAGCGGCTCAAATCGATGCTGATCGCGTTCATCCGCGAACGGACTTTGCGCGGTGACACCGGGGCGCAGAACACCATCAATGAACGGCAAAGCACTACCGGGCTTTTTTCCGCCGACGTGCTGACCATCGGCTTTGCTCGCCGCGTCGCCCAGTACAAAAGGTGGGAACTGATCTTTTCGGATGTCGAACGGCTGCTCAAGATCGTCGACAACGCCGAGCGTCCGGTTCAGTTCGTTTTCGCGGGCAAAGCTCATCCCCAGGATGACACGGCAAAAGAGATTCTGCGCGAATTGATGAGCATCAACCACGATTCCGGCTGGCAGGAACGGGCTGTCTTCATTCAGGATTATGACCAGGAGGTCGCACGCTATCTTGTCCACGGTGTCGATGTTTGGATGAACGTACCGCGGAGGCCGCACGAAGCGAGCGGGACGAGCGGAATGAAGGCGGCGATGAACGGCGTCCTTAACTTTTCAGTGCTGGACGGCTGGTGGATCGAGGGATTCGACGGCACTAACGGATTCAGCATCGGAGACCTCACCGAGTTCGACGACGATGCCGAAGTCGACCGCATGGAGGGTGAGCAGCTTTACAGAACCTTGGAGAACGACGTTATCCCGCTGTATTACGACCGCGACGAAGCGGACCTCCCACGTGGTTGGATCGCGATGATGCGTAATGCGATCAGCACGCTGACGCCGGCGTTTTCGAGCGACCGTATGGTGCAGGATTATATGAAGCAGGCATATCTGCTGGATCGTGAAGATGATTAGCCCAACGAACGATACAAGCTTCACTGTTGGTAACGTCCGCCCGATGGAATGCCTTCGTGAGGGGTGGGAGAGCATCCGGCAAGACTACTGGCTAATGTTTGCCATCGGCCTGCTCGGAATGCTGATCGCCGGATTCACTATGTATATCTTGCTAGGAGCGATGATCTGCGGGATATACGCAGCTTTTCTTAATAAGCTGGACGGCAGGCAGGCGACGCTGGATGATCTCTGGTCGGGCTTCAAACATTTAGGTCCGAGCCTTTTGGTTACCGCGGCCATCGTGGTTCCGATGATCATCGTTTACATGGCCATATATCTTCCGGTCTTGATCGCTATTGCAGCGAATCCAAGGATGACCGAGGAAGAGCTGATGGCGGTTTTTTTTGGCACCTTTGCGGTCGATCTCGTCCTGATAGTTTTGATGGTCTGTTTTCACACGCTCATCTTGTTCGCGTTTCCGCTTATCATCGACCGGGGGATCGGCGGGCTTAAATCGATGACGTTGAGCATGAAGGCCGTGTGGCAGAATCTCGGCGGCGTAACCGGCCTGATCGCGGTGCAAATGGGGCTGACCATACTCGGAATGATCCCGTGCGGGCTGGGCATCTATTTTCTGGTTCCCGTAATGATGGCGGCAAACGCTGCGGCTTATCGAAGAATTTTTCCTGCACAGGATGCTCCCGTGTGGGCCGCGCCTCCTCCGCCGAATGCATACCTCTAACTCATATGCCAGCTAATTTTCTTAAGATCAGATCAAGTGACGTACTCGACGAGCTATTCGAGCGATCTAAGGCGGAACCGGTCGTGCTGTTTAAGCACAGCAGCCGCTGCGGCATCAGTTCGCATTTGAAAGAGATCATCGGCGAGATCGATGCAGACATTCACTATGTAGTCGTTCAGGAAGACCGCGTTCTCTCCGATCGGATAGCGGAGCGAACAGGCTATCGGCATCACACGCCTCAGATCTTCGTTCTTAAAAACGGAGAGCCCGCATATCACGCAACGCATTACGGCATCGACGCCTCGCGTGTCGCTGCGGCTGCGAGGGGAGAAAAGAATGGCAGTTGAGCCCGTTCAGATAATCGAGGAAAACGACGCCGAGATCACGATCCAGTGGTCAGACGGGGCCGAATCAAAGTATACGGCCCCTGATCTGCGTCGTGCCTGCCCTTGCGCGGGGTGTATCGATGAGTGGACCGGAGCCAAGATATTAAAAGCGGACGAGGTTCCCGACGATATCAATTTCGGACATATCTCGATCGTCGGCCGGTATGCCCTGAACTTCCACTTTTCGGACGGGCACGAGACCGGTATCTTCAGCTTTGCCTACCTCAGAAAGCTTGCCGACGGCCTTGAGTAAACATTCGGCGGCCGAATCGTTTACAATAATGGTTAATGCAAGAACGCGACATCTTTGACGAAAAGCAGGAAAGCAAGACGGCAAACTATGCCTGCCCGTATTGCCGCGAGCGGAACGATTATGAGGTCAGGTGGGTGCGCCGCACCAAAAAAAAGAATTCGCCGCGCAATTTGAACGAGCACGACCGAAAGAGATTCGAAAAGTCGCGCGACTATATGGTCCGCGTAGACGATCAATTGATGTGCCGGAATATGCGCTGCCGAAAGCGGTTCGATATACCGTCATCGCAGACCGTGGTATTTATTTGACCGAGACGGCCGACGGTGTGATATCGTTGGCGAAGTTCAGATCACAATCAAGGAGGGATAAATGTCGAATAAAAGACTGGAATTTTACGAGAACGAAGAGCCGGCCGATGAGGAAACCGAGGAGCTGAGAGAACTTGAGATCTCGCGTGCTCCCCAGGCGCCGAGCGAATTGACCGAACGCCTGTCGGAACATCATTCTTCTTCACCTGCCGACTCCGGGGGCGATATCGATGCGTCCTGGGAGGAGGTTAATACCTCGGGCGGGGAATCGGTATTCGGCCACAATCCGACCCCCGATCAATCGGACGTGGAAGAGAACGCCCATGCAATGGGCATCGATTTCGAAGATAACGAGCCGCTCGATTTTACCGAAAAGATCGACAAACGCGACCGAGACCGATATGAAATGAAAGAGGGGTCGAAGAGCAAAGATTCGATCTGACTGTCGCTAGATCGTAGAAAAGGCCCGATCCGTTTTGGATCGGGCCTTCTCTTATTTCAGTGAACATGGATCAATAAATGTTGAATCCGTAATCGACCGTTACAACCACCGAAGTCGGCCTGCCGTTAACCTTCTTTGGCTCAAACCTGATCCGTCTTGCCGCGGCGATGGCCTGTTCGGTCAAACCGTGCGGAAGCCGGGTGACGGGCGTGATCGGGCCGATCTGGCCGGAAGCAAGCAAAGTCACTTTCAACCGAACATTGCCCTGGACTCCGTTCGTCCTGGCAGCATCCGTATAGGTCGCCTTAGGCTTTGCCAGGATCCTATAATTTACGGTAACTGCGGGGGGCTTCGGAGGAGGGGCGTTACCGCCGCCGCCTCTACCGTCGCCGTTACCCGTTCCGACACCGCTGCCGTAACCGGATCCCGTGCCGCTGCCGGCACCCGTTCCGCGGCCGCTGCCCTGTCCCGTACCAGTGCCTGAGCCCATGCCGCCACCGGTTCCGGGGCCGTTTGAAAGGGCACCGGGAAGGGCATTAGGGTCGCCCCATCGGCCGTATTTCTGCTCAAATTGTTGATTACCCTCGGTCGCTGCCTGAGGCAATACGAGTTCCGGGTTATCCATCCGGTGTACTTTCGCATCCGGAGGACGAGGGGGATTTTGCATCTGAGGAGCGAGATCGCCCTGTGAGACCGGTTCGGGGTCCTCACGGCCGCCGCCGCCGCCACCGCCGCCTTCATCCTCGTTTTGATTCTCCGGCTCGACCTCTTCGACCGGCATCGGAACTTCATCGATCAGCATCGCCAGCGAGCGTTCGTCGCCGATCGAACCGACCCCAAGTTCCTTTTGGAAAAGCGAGATGCCCCACGCGACCATGACCGCGGTGAGCATAAATATCGTTGAGCCCAAAAGCAGCGCGTTGCGCTGCTTACCATTCTTTTCCTGTATGACTGTGACGTAAAATCCGTCGTCATCGGCCTTCGTGCTGTTGAAAGACGCTCGGGGCTCATCCGCGTTCATCGCGGGCGTTTCGTAATATGGCGTAGGAGCGGGGTAAACCGGAGCCTTTTCGACGATCTCGTCCTGTTCTTCTTCCGCAGCGATAACCGGCTCGTCGTCCAGCGGTCCGGTGACCGGTGCAGCCTCGAGCTCATCTTCATCTGCCGCAAAAACCTCCGGGCTTTCAAGATCGGACTCCGCGATGGGGGCGGTGTCAAGAGCAGGCTCTTCTGCGATCTCGTCGGCGGTAAATGCGACGGTCGGTGCTGCCTCAACAGGTTGATCTTCAACGACCGGGTCAGGGGCAGCCTCTTCCTTTCCGACGGGACTCATCTCATAGGCTTGCAGCGGGGCTCCGCAATCGGGACAAAACGCAAACCTCTCGGCAAATCCCTCTTCACACGAACTGCAGTATTTTAATATCTTTCCCATCTCTTAGCCTCTCACGTGCTGATCCGCGCACACGTCGCGGAAACTATCGCCTTAATCCTTATTATAACCCTTTATTCCTGCGGTTGTTAAGACCGGGAACCTGTGACAAAACGTAAACAACTTCCCCTGCTCGGTCCCTCAATTGTTCTAGATGCTGTTCGGTAACTGTACGATGCCCATTGTCCTCAAAAATTCCAAACCAAATCTGCCAAAGCTCTCGCGGCTGACAACAGATGGATGGAATTTTGCAACTAAAAAAGATAACATCACTCTTTCCTCAATGGTTTATACGATGCAATTTAAGAAATTATCCGCGTTTTTTGCGTTTGCCTTTTTATTCAGCTTTGCGACAGCCGCGCCGGCAGAGGCCCAGCGAGGGCTTCGACAAGAAAAGCTGCTGAACGGCCTGCGTGTCCTTATGTGGCCGAACCCGGCAGCGGACAAAGTGGAATTAAAACTGCGCATACACGCCGGCGCGAGCTTTGACCCGCAAGGCCGCGAGGGCACAATGAAGATGCTGGCCGAGAGCCTCTTTGCCGACCAGGCGGCCCGGGATTTCTTTGCCGAGGACCTGGGCGGATCGCTTTCGATCACGACAACGCACGACTATATACAGATCGACGCATCATCCCGTCCTGAACAATACCTCACGCTGCTGGAGATGATCGCAACGGCAGTTTCAAATCCGGTGATCGACCGCGAGATGACCGAGAAAGCCCGTACACGAGTAATGGCCGAATATGCAGCGGAAGCCGCAAAGACGGACTATATAGCCGACGCCGCCGTCTCGTCCCGTCTGCTCGGGACATTCCCGTACGGTCGCCCGGTCCTCGGTACCAAAGAATCTCTTAATACGGTAGATTTTGCGGATCTTCGATTCAATTACGATCGTCTTTTCGGCGCCGATAATGCGACGCTTGCGGTTTCGGGGAAGATTGATTCGAACGCGGGATATAGAGCCGTTCGACGGTTTTTTGGCAACTGGCTCAAGTCGGATGAGACCATCCCGGCTACCTTCAAACAACCGGAGGCCCCGCCGGCTGAGGTTGAGATCATCACGTCTGAAGATGTTGAAGAAGAGGCGGTCAGGGTCGCGTTGCGAGGGGTTTCGCGCGGCAGCAAGGAATACGCAGCTGCTGAGATCCTGAGCCGGATCTACGAGTCGAGACTGAGTTCAAAAACCGGCGGGAATGTCGCGGTTAACAACGAGGCAAGGTTTCTTCCCGGCATGGTGGTTTTCGAAATGCAGGGAGACGTGAGCGATGCGACTGCCGCGATAAGATCGGTACTTGATACGCCGGTGTCCGAGGCTGAGTTTACGTCACATCGGACGGCGACAGTCGCCGCTCGGGCAACGTCGGACGTCGTAGTTCAGTGGCTGGATGCTCACACCTTCCGTTACGCTTCGCCAAAAGAGGATTTGGAGCGGCTGACCGGCATCTCGCATGCTGAGGTGCGGGTTCTTGCCGACCGTCTGAAAGTGGCCCCGATGGCGGTTGTTGCCGTCACCAAGCGAACTGAAGCCGCATCGGAACCCGCCGTCGCAGATAAACCGGAGCAAAACTAGTGGAAACTACACGCTCCGCTCGCGAGATCGAGCATTCACGCGCGGTAAGGTCGATGTTCTCGGGCATTGCAGGCAGATATGACCTGCTCAATCACCTGCTCTCGGCGAACATCGACAAGCGATGGCGTCGAAAGGTTCGTGAGCTCCTGCAAAAGACACTTGCCGATCCGAACGCCATCGTTCTCGACGTTGCGTGCGGCACGGGCGATCTTTCGATAGAGCTTGCCCGCGATTCTCGAGCCATGGTGATCGGCACGGATTTCTGCCGGCCGATGCTTGCGGTGGCAGCGGAAAAGAGCGATTCGATACCGTTCGTGGAAGGCGACGCGATGGAGCTTTCTTTTGCCGCCGACAGCTTTGACGCTGTCACGATCGCATTCGGCCTGCGGAATCTTTCGAATGTGGCGGATGGGCTCGCGGAGCTGGGGCGGGTTCTGCGTCCTGGCGGACGGTTGATAGTTCTGGAATTTTCTTCGCCGGTGGTGCCCGGCTTTCGCGGCGTTTTCAACTTCTATTTCGCGAAGATCCTTCCCAGGATCGGCGGACTTGTCAGCGGCGAGCGGGGAGCCTATGAATACCTCCCGGATTCGGTCTCGAAGTTTCCCGATCAAAAACGGCTGGCCGCACTGATGGAAGAAAAGGGATTCGTGGGCGTCACTTACACCAATCTTACCGGCGGGATCGCCGCCATCCACTCCGGGATCAAACGTTAGCTTCGCCCATAAATATCGAGAATGAGGGGCAGATATCGGCAAGCACGCATTCGCCGCATTTCGGTTTTCGTGCAATGCAGATGCGGCGGCCGTGGGTGATAAGCCGGTGAGGAAACATAACCCAGTGCTTTTTCGGCACAAGCTCCTGCAACGCACGCTCGATCTTCTCGGGTGTTTTTTCTTCTGTGAGGCCAAGACGCTGCGAAAGCCTTGATACGTGGGTATCGACGACCACCCCCGAGGCTATCCCATACGCATTCCCGAGCACGACATTGGCGGTCTTTCTTGCGACGCCGCCCAGAGTCAGCATTTCCTCCATCGTCTGCGGGACCTCGCCGCCGTATTCCTCAATTAATCTTTTGCATGCGGCCTGGATGTTTTTCGCTTTATTACGAAAAAAGCCGGTTGAGTGGATATCTTTCTCTAATTCGATCTGGGGAACGGCCAGGTAATCCGCCGGTCCGCGATACTTACGGAAGAGGGAAGCGGTCACGATATTGACCCGCTCGTCGGTACACTGGGCCGACAGGATCGTCGCGATCAGCAGTTCAAAAGCGTTGGTATGGTTAAGGGCACAGTGGGCATCGGGATAAGCCCGTTTGAGCCGGCGAATGATCTCGAGCGTGCGGTCGCGAAGTTGTGCGGTCATTGGTGTTCAGGCTAAAAAACAGAGTCGCAAAATGCAAATCGAATTCGGTTCCGATATCATAATCGAAAGAAATTGATGCAAGTTCCATTGCTCGACCTCAAAGAACAGAACGACAAGTTGCGGCCGGAGATCGAAAAGGCTCTCGGCCGCGTTCTCGATACTAACGCGTTTATACTCGGCGATGAAGTCGCTGCTTTGGAAGGAGAGCTGGCCGCCTACTGCGGTGTCAGGCACGCGATCGGGTGTGCCTCGGGCAGCGACGCACTGTTGCTTGCGATGATGGCTTACGACATCGGGCCCGGCGATGAGGTAATCACGACGCCATACAGCTTCTTTGCCACGGTCAGTGCGATAACGCGACTAGGGGCGACCCCCGTTTTTGCCGACATTGACCCAGACACCTACAACATCAACGTTGAGCAAGTAGAGCAAAAGTTCACCGAACGCACAAAGGCCGTTCAGCCTGTCCATCTTTACGGCCAATGCGCCGAAACCGCGCGGTTGGTCGAGATCTGCAAACCGCGGGGAATCGCCGTCATCGAGGATGCGGCGCAGGCGATCGGTGCGGAAGAATTTGGTGTTCGCGCGGGCGGCATCGGCGATATCGGATGCTTTTCGTTTTACCCCTCCAAGAATCTCGGCGGAATGGGCGACGGCGGGTTTATGACCACAAACGACGACGCCCTTGCCGACAAGTTGCGGGCCCTGAGGGTTCATGGTTCGCGTGAACGATATCACCACAAATGGGTCGGGCTGAATTCCAGATTGGATGGGTTCCAGGGGGCGGTTCTCCGTGTGAAGATGCCCCATCTCGACGCGTGGTCCGAGGCACGAAAGGCGAATGCAGATCGTTACCGCACGGCCTTTCGCGATGCGGGTTTAAGCGAAGTCGTGGGCCTGCCCGCAGAACGCGAGGACTGCCGCCATATCTATAATCAGTTTGTGATACGCGTGCCCCTCCATAGAAATGCCCTGCGTGATTTTCTAACAGAAAACGGTATCGGCACGGATATTTATTATCCGATACCGCTTCATATGCAGGAGTGCTTTGCGTATCTCGGAGGTAAAGCCGGTGACCTGCCCGAGGCGGAACGGGCTGCCGACGAAACCCTCGCGTTGCCCGTGTTTCCCGAGCTGAAACCCGCGCAGCTAGGCCATGTGGTGGAGACGATCCGGGAGTTTTTCGAACAGAAGCTGTGAGGTCCGAAATAAAAAGTATCGATTCGCGGGGCGTCGCGGCACGTATTGTGCTGATCGGCGCCGTGATCGCAGCTCTCCTGCTGATGTGGTTCGGCGTCCGGTGGCAGCTCGGTAATATGTTCGCCGAACTTACCCCGGTCACAGAGCCGGACGCAGGCCGGGTCGCCGATGTCGCCGTCTCGATGGCCCCGTCCGATCCCGCGGGACGTTGGCTCCTCGCGGCAAAGGCCCGAGAAAATTTCGACGTCGAAAGCCTCGAACGAGCAGTTGTGATGATGGAAGAGGTCGTGCGCCTTTCGCCGCACGATTTTCGTTGGTGGATCGAACTTGGCAGGGCATATGAACAGGCCGAACGGCCT
>JAEWBM010000187.1 GCA_023391155.1 Acidobacteriota bacterium | reverse complement strand
CGCCGAGATCGCGTGCCTGCTTTGCATTGCCGTGCGGCAGTTTGGTCGCGGTGTCGTAATAGATCACCTGCATGCCCATCGCCTCTGCCAGATTAGAGACCTGAGAGCCGATATTGCCGTAGCCGATTATGCCGAGCGTCTTTCCGCGAAGCTCGTAACTGCCGCGTGCCTCTTTCAGCCATTCCCCGCGATGAGCGGCGGCATTTTTCTCCGGGAAGCGCCGGATGAGCATGACGCACATTCCGATGATCAGCTCGGCCACCGATCGTGTATTTGAATAGGGTGCGTTGAAAACGGCGACGCCGTGTTCCGTCGCCGATTCGAGATCGATCTGGTTGACCCCGATGCAGAAAGCCCCGATCGTCAGCAGCTTGTCTGCTGCATTGATGACCGCCGGCGTTATCCGTGTCTTCGAGCGGATCCCGAGGACATGCACCCCCTTTACCGCCTTGATCAGGTCGTCCTCGCTCAGAGCTCCGCCCAACCGCTCGACATTTCCATACCCGCGCGCCTCGAATTCTTTCACCGCCGAGTCAGAGATGTTCTCGAGCAGCAGGATCTTAATCTTGCTTTTGGGGTAGGATGATCGCCGCTCCGTCATAAAAGAAAAAGGCCAGTGGTCAATCTGTACGCTGACGACTGGCCACAGAACACTGACAACTGTTGTCTACATGTGTATCGTCATGCCGTGAACGCCCTCGGCGGCTTCCATGATCGTCTCGGAGACGGTCGGGTGTGCGTGGATCACGCGGCCGAGTTCGTCGGCGGTGGTTTCGAGCGCCATTGCGACAACGCATTCCGCCAACAATTCGGTCGCGTGCGGGCCGATGATATGAACGCCGAGCACCTCGTCATATTTCGATTCGGCGACGACCTTAACAAAGCCATCGGTCTCGCCGAGAATTCGTGCTTTGCCGGAGGCTGAGAACGGGAACTTGCCGACCTTCACATCGTAACCGGCCTCTTTCGCCTTCGCTTCGGTCAGGCCGACGCTTGCGACCTCGGGATCGCAGTAGGTGCAATTCGGAACAAGTGTCGGCTTGATCGGCTCGACCTTTTTGCCGGCGATCTTTTCCATTACAAGGATGCCTTCTTTTGAGGCGAGGTGAGCAAGCCAGGCGGTATCGATGACGTCGCCGATGGCATAGATCCCGGGTTCATCGGTTTCGCAAAGCTCATTCACTTTCACCGTGCCCCGGTCGTTGAGCTTCACCTTTGTGTTCTCTAGCCCTAGTTTGTCGAGATACGGCATACGGCCGACAGCAACAAGCAGCATCTCGGCTTCGAATGAGACCGCGTCGCCTTTAGCGTTCTTGCCGGAGACCTTTACACCTTTCTTGCTCTTTTCCATCTTGTCGAGCTTAATGCCGGTCTCGGTCTTTATGCCCTGCTTCTTGAATGCCCTTGCGAGTTCTTTTGAAACGTCGGCGTCTTCGATCGGCACGATACGGTCCATCAGCTCAACGACCGTCGTCTCACAGCCAAACCGATGATAAACACTGGCAAATTCAACGCCGACGGCTCCGGAGCCCATTACTATCATCGACTTGGGCACCTTTTCGAGTTCGAGGATCTGGTCCGAATTGACCACCTGTTTGCCGTCGGTCTCAAAACCGGGGATCGGCTTAACCACCGAGCCGGTGGCGATGATGATGTTTTTGGTCTGGATCGTCTCTTTCTTACCGTCGGCGAGGTCGACCTCGACCTTGCCCTTGCCGGCGATCTTGCCAAAGCCGTTAAAGACCGTAACCTTATTCTTTTTCATCAGATAGGTCACGCCCGCGGCATTTTTATCTACGATATTCGACTTATATTTCTGAACGCCCGCCCAGTCGTAATCGAGGCCCTTGACCTTGAGGCCAAAGTCCTCAAAATGGCCGGCTTTTTGATAGAGATGTGCCGCATTTAGCAGAGCTTTTGTCGGTATACATCCGCGAAGCCCGCACGTCCCGCCGAGCTTTGCATCCTTCTCTTTTTCGATGATCGCGACCTTTAATCCCAGTTGAGCACCGCGAACCGCAGCAACATATCCGCCCGGGCCGGCACCGATGATAGTAACGTCAAATTGTTCAGCCAATGTCTTATGCCCCTTTTTATTAAGTGTTTAAACGAAAAGGATATTATAGCGACTCGGCCAATACAAACAAAAAGGCGACGGTAAACCGCACCGTCGCCGAGGGTCGAGGGGGAAACAATGGCACTTAGGCCGAGGGTTGAAACGTCTTGCCGTAATCGGTCAACAGGCGCTGAAACTTGACCGAAGCTTCTTTATCGGCGGCCATCTTCATCATGTTACGCATTGAGGCTTCGGTGAGAGCTTTCAAATTATTAGCAACGCTCTCTTCCAATTTTTTCTTGGTATCGGCGCTGACCTGTGCACCGACCGCGTCCTTGATCTCGTTCCACTTGGCGGTGAGCTCCGGCTTGCGTGCGTCGAAGGCTTTTTGAGCATCCGCGACGCCGGCGGCCGAGGGGTTCGCGTCGATCTTAGACACTATTTCGTTTGTTGTCGCGTCGAGTTCGGCGATAAATGCGTTGACCTCGGCGTCCTTGCTGCAGCCGGTGAGAAGGGCGGCGGTCGCCGCAATTGAAATCAAAATTAGCTTTTTCATTATTTACATCTCCTGAAATATGATTTGTATTATTAGTTCAAATCAGAAGACGCGGAGTGCGGACTTTTGAGGACATATTCGTATGGAACACTCACAGGAATTTTTGGATATCGTTGAGGATGCAAAAAGCCGCATCCGCGAGATCAGCGTCGCCGACGCACTTGAACGGTCGAAAGACGGAGCTGTTCTCGTCGACGTCCGCGAGGACAGCGAATGGAATGACGGACATGCCTCGGAGGCGGTTCACCTGGGCCGGGGTGTTATCGAACGGGACATCGTCGGTGAATATCCGGACAAGGAAACGGAACTCATCCTTTATTGCGGCGGCGGTTATCGTTCGGCGCTGGCGGCGGATATGCTCCAGAAAATGGGCTATACGAACGTGTGGTCGATGGCCGGGGGGTGGTCAGCGTGGAAGGAAGCCGAGGCGCCGATAGAGTGGGGGATACCATTCTAGAGGTGCAGGAAAACGACCCTAAAGAGGCCGCGCGCGAGCGTGCACGTGAGATCGCAGCGGGGTACGCCGAACGGGGCGATGCCGTTGGCTGGTTTGACGAGCTTTACCGCGAAGCCGCCGGCGATATCGACCGCATCCCTTGGGCGGACCTTGAACCGAACAAGTTTCTTGTCCGGTGGGCCGAGAAATACGGCCTGGAAGGAATTGGCCGGCGTGCGATGGTCGTCGGGTGCGGGCTGGGCGATGACGCCCGTTTTTTATACGAGCGAGGCTTTGATGTAACCGCATTTGATATCTCACGTACGGCGATCGAGTGGGCACGGGATATCCATCGGGATACGGGGATCCGGTTCGCAGCCGCCGATCTGCTCTACCCGCCGAAGGAGTGGTACCAGGCGTTCGACTTTGTTCTCGAGGATTACACGATACAGCCGCTGCCGATCGAGATGCGGCCGAGCGTGATCGATGCCGTAGCAAATCTTGTGGCGCTTGGCGGCGAGTTGCTGGTCGTAACGCGCGGCCGCGAGGATGACGAGGTGCCGGATGAGCTGCCCTGGGCGCTGTCGCGTCGTGCCCTTTCGCGGTTAGCCGACAACGGCCTCGTCGAGCAGGAGTTCGACATAATGATGGGAGACGAGGAAGAGCCGATCCCGAGGTTCGTTGTCAAATATCAGCGGCCCGGCATAGAACCGTTTTCGGCCGTGATGGTGAATGAGATCTGATCGGCAAAAATTGCTGCGATTGTTTGCAACGTGCTAACTTATCGTTAGCATTTTCAATTCAAAGGAACACCCACCAATGAAGTTTCTAATTTGCACTCTCATCGTTCTCACGGGTCTCACTGCGCATCTCTTCGGTCCGGTACAGAAAATCGACAGGATCAACGCGGCTAGCGTCGCTGCCTTCCCGACCCCTAGCCCCGCGGCCTCCTGCCCGAATAGGAGCAAGCTTAAGAATCTTTGCATAATGATCGGGGACCACATGAAAGTTTCGCGTGATCCAATACATAAAGGAAAGCACTTTTACGAGACCCGGCCCGGGATAATTTACATGTATGAGCAGCGGTTCGTTGATGCCGCATGTGTATTGGAGTCCGACTCGAAAGAAGTGAAGTACGCCAAGATCCGCGATGTTTGGGCGAGATATGAGGACGATCTGGTTTGTACCAACACCCAATTTGACGTGCCACGGGGCCATCTATTGAAGTATGGGGTTGCCTCTGCCTTCGATGATTTTCTGGACGACGTGGTCAAATGGGGAGTAAACCTGAACAAGGTCGACGAATCTGATAACAGGACCGTTTTGGATTACATTCAGTTTCACATGCAAAAGTCTGCCGGTGGCGCGTTGGAGAAAAAATACGAGGGGTATTACGACAAACTGCGGGCGGCCGGTGCACGACATCGTCACGAGTTGAAGGATAAAGCAGTCCGATAGAATGATTTTTTCCTCACAGTAAATTATGAAAATTCGAATAGTTCTCGCGCTTGCCCTTTTGTCGATTCCTGTTTCGCTGCGATTCGTTTCGGCGGAGAAACCCGCGGCGGCATCATTGATCTCGCCGAAACCCGCCCCTACTCCCGCCGCATCATGTCCGAACCCGAAAATGCTCAAGAATTTATGCATGATGATCGGTGAACAGATGAGCGTTTCGAACGACCCGAAGGACAAGGGAAGACCGTTTTACGAAACCCGGCCTTTTAATTATTTGTACGAGAAGCGATTCCACGATGCGGCATGTGTATTGGAATCCGACTCAGAAGAGATCGCGTTCGAAAAGATTAGGAACGTTTGGTCGATATATGAGGAAGAGTATCTCCACTGCACGAACATTCAATTCGACGTTTCTCGAGGGCACTTGCTGAAGTACGCCGTAGCTTCTGCATTCGATCATTTTATCGACGACGCGATCAAATGGGGCGTAAATCTAAATAAAGTCGATGAATCGGACGGCCGCACTGTTCTGGACTATATTCGATTTCATATGAATGTGAATAAAGGAACCGCAATGGAGCAAAGATTGAAGTCTTATTATGACAAGCTGCGTGCTGCGGGGGCTAAACATAAAGCGGAACTAAAAAAGTAGGTTTGTCGACAAATTTACCGCATCGTACGGACGACGGGGCTCATCTAATTTTTTTCCGCAATTATCAATATGAGAGTGATCACATTTGTAGTAATGCTCAGCATGGTGGTGGTGTTCGCGGCTTGTGGGAGCCAGCCGGCGACGACGGACAATGTTCCGCCCGCGGGAGCCGAGTCCGGAAAGGTGAATGACATTTCGGCGAAGGAGGCGTTTCCGAAGACCCAGGCGGCCTATGCCCAGTTCATCGATGTCCGGACGCCGGCGGAGTATGCTGACGGGCACGCGGACCGCGCGGTTAATATTCCGCTGGCGACGTTTGCTGACAATCTGGACCGCATCGAAAAGAATGAGCCGGTGTACCTGATCTGCAACTCCGGGCGGCAATCGACCGAGGCGGGGCAGATACTCGCCGAGAACGGTTACCAGTGGGTATTCAGCGTCGAGGGCGGCACGGCCGCGTGGCGTGACGCCGGCCTGCCGGTCAAGAAAGCGGGCGAGGCGGTGCAGCAGTAATGGCGGCCGAGAATGTCACTCCCGCGGCGGAGCCGAAGAAAAGCGGCTGGCGGCGAGCCGCGCTTGAGTGGGTCGGCTATCTCGCACTGTTGGCTGTGATCCTATTCTTTTTCGCTCCCGAATCGTGGTGGCAGTTCGGAGTGTCGCCCGAGGCGGAACGCAAGACGGGCGAGGCCTTTACCCATACAACGCTCGACGGCGGCGAGGCGTGGGATTTTGAGGCGATGCGGGGGAAAGTGGTGGTCGTCAACTATTGGGCGCCGTGGTGCCCGCCTTGCCGGATCGAGACGCCCGGACTGGTCCGCTTTGCCGATGAGCATCGCGACAAAGGCGTCGTTGTTGTCGGCGTAACCATGGACGACGATCTTTCGCTGGTCCCGCCGTTCGTTGAGAGCTACCAGATCGGTTACCCGATACTACTGCCGGGCAATGACCCGAATCTCGGCAACGGTGACATCGCGCTCCCGACCACATTCCTTTACGACAAACACGGCAAACTCGCGAAAAAATACACCGGTTTGGTGCTGGAATCGACGCTAAGATCTGATACCGCGGCCCTTTTGGCGGAATAAACCTCAAGGCCAACGATGGCAAAACACGTGCATCTGTTGCAGGGACTCAGCTTAGCTAAGTTACGTCGAAATTCGTCCACAGGGCGTTCTCGGGGCGTCCACAGGGGCGTTCTTGGGGCGTCCACAGATACTCCAACACCGGTAAACCGTTGCGATCGGGTGGTTTATGCCATGCCGGTCTTGCATTGCGAACCACAAATCGAAAATATTTTCTTTCAAAGAACGCTTGCGCCGTGCGCCAGCGGAGATCATGGCATTTTTGCGCGAGAGTGACGAGGGTAATATTCATGGGATGCAAGGGTGAGGGTTAAAGATTAGAATAAAGAGTTAGGTGTGAGGTAACCCCGGCTATCGCAGGTGGTACGGATACGCCATTAGGATTCGATCGGGATAATTTAACCGCAAAGGTCGCAAAGTTTCGCAAAGTTGAAGCGACTAACTATGTTTACCGTAAAACATACCTTTATAGCAGTTGCGATCGTTGTCGCTCTCGCAGGGATTGCGGTGCTGGCCTACGGGCATAGGTGTCAGTGTACGTCGACGACGACTTGCCAGTCTTATACTCTGTCGGAAACCGTCTTCATTGGAGAGTTTGTTCGTTATGCGAACCCGGATGAAATTCCCAGCCGACAGACTGGAATTTTCAAGGTGCGCCGCATGCTAAAGGGAGAGGCTCGCGATACGGAAGAGGTGATGTTTGCCGTTCGGTGCAACGGGACCAAGTTCGAGGCAGGCCGGGAGTATTTGGTTTATAAATATCCCGAGCCCTATCGTGAGATGATCTGTGACCATACGAGTCTTTCGGCCGACTCTGCCTTGGACATTGCCTACGCTGAGCGGTTGCGAGAAAGCCCGCTTGAATTCGCGATCGAGGGACGGGTTGAAGTGCCGAATGGTGAGCGATTCGAGGGCGTCCGGGTTGCAGTGGGGTCGGGCAGTTCGAGCAAGGAAGTGTCTCTGGATGAAAGTGGCTGGTTCCGTCACGTCGTGAATGAACCGGGCGACTATCGCGTGAAGGTGCGCTTTCCCGACGATCGGAGGTTCACGGTCCACGAACTCGGTTTTCAGAGAAGCCTAACGAGTGCGGAATTCGAATATACGGTGACGGTTCGCGAAAGCGGGTGTGATCTTCGGGAATTTGTGGTAGGCGATACGAACTGAAGGCACGCTCCCGAGATCAATGTCTAAGCGAACAGCATTCTCGATTAACCTGATTGCCATAGGTGTACTCTCTTTGGGCCTGTGGGGATGTGGGTTTGGAGACGTCGCTCGGGACAAGCCGTATGAGGTAACGGGAGAAGATCTTGATCAAGCGATACAAGCTCTGCCACCGGATATCGGATTGTTGTTTTCGGGAGTGGAGTTTTTCGGTGAGTCGCTTTTCGTTAGCTCAAACGTTGGGGTTTTTGAGATCGCGGCTGATGGTTCGCTAAGCCTCTTCAAATGGAACAACTACGACGACGTACTTTCCGGGCCCTGGAATGATCGTTCCGCCAACCGCTTGTGGTTTCGTCATGAAGCATCTGCAGATTTTGCGACCTTCGACGGACGCGAATGGAGATCCATCGGGCCTCCGATGCCTGAGCCGACCCGCGGCGACCTCCTGCATGGATTTAACGGGTTGACCAACAAAGATGGCTTCTGGATCCAGGCAGCAAGCAGAGAGGGTTGGCGATGGAACGAGGAGAGTAGTGAATGGCGACTGATCTCACTGCCAGAGGTGAAGTGCAGGGATTATTACGACGGCACCGATACCTATAGTTGTCTAGCATCGATCGCTCCCACCGACAGCCGCGAGTTTGTGATCATGCACGGAGAGTTCATCAGCCCATCGACGGATGTCCGGAACTCGAAGGCAGATCGTCCGGCACCGGACCGAGTGTTCTTTCGCGAAGGTATGGATTGGAAAGAGGTAGAACGTTCGGATGACCCGGATTTTGTGACGGAAACGGTTGTGACGACTCCCTCAACAGTCTATATTCGGTCACATTACGGCCCATATTTTCGAGTCGACGAGAATGGAATTCAAAGTATTGGTTCACCTGGCCGAGGCGGCGCATTCACCGAAACTTCTGAGGGCGGGTTGATCGTTAGTGTGCCTCGCATTGGAATCTTTGAGTATCGAGACGGATGGGTAAAGATCTATGATTGTCCGTATCCGCCGGATTATCCCGTCGCGTTCGAGTATCTAGCGGAAAGTAATGGCAAGATCGCGTTTGCTGCTGTTCCGGACCCGTCTGATACGCATGGATACGGCGCAAAGTCGCGTCTTTGGACCTTGATCGGTAAAGATCTCGTCGAACGCACAATTCCTTGAGCGTCTCGGTAACCGCACCCGGACTGCGTGTTTAGTGGTTTTGAAAAGTTGCGATTGTACGTTAAACCACCCGCTATCGCAGGTGGTACTGACAGGGCACGCTCCCTAACGGTCGCGTTTCTGCCCGGGCGGGGTAGAATGCCGCCGTCTACGACGGCTCGGTGGGTAAATGGGCGGGGACCCACGTCTTGCGACGTGGGCTAATTAGATGGCATCGGCTACGCCGATTATCGTGTTGAGTGGTTTTGGGAGTGGCGATGGGGAACGTTCATCGACCGCCATCGCACGCACGAAGGATACGCAGACGATTATGGATTGGGACGACGGAGGGTTCGGTAGGCACGAGTACGTGGGTTCGCCGAATGTCAACGGGTGTGGCGTTTACTACATTGCCGCAATGGTCGTGATCGCGGGAGTGCTTTTAAGTTTTTGGGGATATAAGAATAAGACGGTCACGGCCGAAGACTATATTGAGATCACCACCGAGGTCGTTGGCTTCGGACGGTTGTCGGGATCAGATTCCTTGCAGCTTTACACCTCCCAAGGGGAGTACTTCGTCTCCAGCGACCACCTGACTAGGCAGGACCTGGATGCGATCTTATCAGCCGACTGGTCGCCGAGGCAGGCTGTGATCTGGTTGAATGAGTCGGGAAGTGCTCAAGTGATGGGGATTCAAACAAAGAATCTCGAAATTGATCGGTACCAGGTCGCCGCGTTCGATCGCGAGTCATATCGTAGATATATGAACGTGGGTTTCATCATCTCGGGGGTAGGCGTATTTTTATTCATCCTGCATTATTTCACGCCGGATAAGCATCGTGCCTGATCCAAAACGGCGCTCTACACAGGAGCTCCTCCGAAGCTAAACCCGAACTGCGCCGGAATCCACCTATCACCTATCACTTTTCACTTATTCCGAATAGGCACGCGGAGCCCGCGAAAACAGTTGCTGTAATGCGTGCGAACATACTGCCATCTCCTTCCAATAAATTTCTTGCGTTTCCAATTGCGCATATGCAACAATGTTGCGACGACAGGATGTCGGGGAGATATTTGAAAAGTTTTTCGGGTTTTTGTGGGACAGATCGCCGAACATCAATCAGGTCAATCGGTTTCGTCTAGTTTTCTGGGTGGGACACCCCCCGGGACACCCCATGGGACACCCCTGGGACAGTAGTGGGACAGTATCGGCAAAAACTGGGAACTCGGAACTGAAAACTGGGGACTGGTGAGGTAAAATTGCTTATAACTACTATCAAAGCCAAGTTTACTAACCATATGGAAGCAGCAGAAAGATCGACGAAGATGCGTATTGAGACGGATTCGATGGGGGAGATCGAGGTCGCGGGGGACGCTTATTGGGGGGCGCAGACACAGCGTTCGCTGAAGCATTTTAATATTGGGGCGGATGTGATGCCGCGAGAACTGATCAGGGCGTTGGGCATTCTGAAAAAGGCCGCGGCGATCGTTAATTGCGACCTCGGAAAGCTTACGGAGGAGAAGCGCGACCTGATCGTGCAGGCGGCGGACGAGGTGATCGACGGCAAGCTGGATGAGCATTTTCCGCTGCGGGTATGGCAGACCGGCTCCGGGACGCAGACGAACATGAACGCCAACGAGGTTATCTCGAACCGTGCGATCGAGATCGCCGGCGGCGAGATGGGCTCGAAGACGCCGATACACCCGAACGACGATGTGAACAAATCGCAATCGTCGAACGACACATTTCCAACGGCGATGTACATCGCTGCGGCCGAACGGCTGACGGCGTTGATCCCGGAAGTGCGAAAGGTGAGCGACGCGATAAAGGCAAAAGCCAAAGAATTTGAGGGCGTGGTGAAGATCGGCCGAACGCATTTGCAGGACGCGACGCCTGTGACGGTGAGCCAGGAATTCGGCGGCTGGGCGAACCTGCTTGACCGCGATATTGAACGAATGGAAATGGTGTTGCCGGGGCTGATGGACCTGGCGATCGGCGGGACGGCGGTCGGCACGGGATTGAATGCGCACCCCGAATTTGCGGAACGTGCGGCGGCGAAGATCGCGGAGCTGACGGGACTGCCCTTCAGATCGCATCCGGATAAATTTGCTGCGCTGTCGGCACACGACGAGGTGGTCTTTGCCTCAGGCGCGCTGAAGACACTCGCAGGTTCGCTGATGAAGATCGCGAACGACATCCGCTGGCTGGCATCGGGGCCGCGGTGCGGCATCGGTGAGATAACACTGCCCGAGAACGAGCCGGGGTCGTCGATAATGCCCGGTAAGGTGAACCCGACGCAGAGCGAGGCGATGACGATGGTCGCGGTGCAGGTGATGGGGAACGACGCGGCGATCGGCTTTGCGGGCTCGCAGGGAAATTTTGAGCTGAACGTGTTCAAACCGGTGATGATCCACAACTTTCTGCATTCGGTGAGGCTGCTGCACGACGCCTGTCACGGTTTTGTGGATTACTGCATCGCGGGCATCGAGCTTAACCGGGAGCAGATCGACCGGTACCTAAACGATTCGCTGATGCTGGTGACTGCGCTGAATCAGCACATCGGCTATGACAATGCGGCGAAGATCGCCAAGCACGCGCACAAGCAGGGAAATTCGCTGAAAGAGGCGGCGGTGGAGCTGGGGCTGTTGACGGCCGAGAAATTTGACGAGCTGGTCGATCCTGAGGCGATGACGCGCCCCTAAGGCCTAGCCGCCGATGATAACGGTCGTTTCGCCTTTAACGATCTTGTTGGGCGGGCCGAGGGGTTCGATGATGGTGTCGCCAAGACGGCAGGCGGGCATATTGTTGATCATCACCGTCGCTGAGCCATCGATGACGACGCCGGGGCCGTGCGGCGGAACGGGTGACGGGGTGGTGCAGGCGTGGATGTCTGACATACCGGCCATGCCGCTGATCATTGAACTTAGTGCAGACAAGGCAGCGGTCTTTGCGGCCTGCTCCGCAGCATAGGCGGCAGGTGCGCCGGGCGTTCCCGCTGCTGCTGTGGTCGCGGCCTCGGCCGCCTGGATCGCGATGTCTGACGCCTGCTTCGCAGCCTGCAAAGCGGCGGCGGCAGCAGCCGGTATCCCCCGCCACGCCGGAAGAAATCCGATGAGCACATTTGAACTCCCCGGCCCCGGAGTAAGCACCGGGGGAAGCGGGTGAACAACGTTATCAGTAATTCTTGCTGCTGGTCCTGTCGGCATATTTACTCCTCTAACATAAATCCTTCGTTCGCCAGGATATCGCTTTGTTCCTTTCTGTTTGTTTCCAGGAATGTCTCTTCCTCTTCGGAGACTTCACCACCGAAGAATTTGATCGCGCGAAGAATTCGAAGTCCGGCAGCCTTTTGTGTTTCGTCGCGACCCTCTCCGGGCAAGCCGGCAAGGAACTTTTTGAGCTGATCGATAACATCGGCTTTGAGTGCCGGGTCGTCCGCACGGCGAACCTGCTGAGCGGGATCATTTGCCCATGTTTCGCGCCTCAGGCGGCGTGCCGCCCACGGCTGCAGAAATTCGAGATAGCCATACTCGATCGTCAGGTACGCTTTAATCTCTTCTTTGATCCGCTCGGGACGGGAGCCCTTGCCGATTATCTGCTGTTTAACGCCCTCTACCTTTTCGGCACGGGTCAGCTTTTGCAGCAGCGGCCCGGTGAATTGACGATGTTCGAGCTTGGCCCGGTAATCGCTGTTCTTTCGCTGTGCGAGCCCGGCTGCTTTGGCGTTTAGACGCTCGCGGATCTCGGCAGACGCACCGCCGAGGCCAAGAGCTTCATGGAGGAGGATAAGATCTTCAAAGACGGGTACTGAGTCCGCACGTCCGACTAGATACTTGTAGTAATTTCGGGCGAACTCGACCTCTTCGGATGTGCCGACGCGAGCAAGGATACGAGCGATCGAGGCAGAGCGACGGAGAGCTTCGTCATCCGCCTCTCTATTATCGAGGAAGGTCTTAAATTTTGCAGTGACCTCGTGGATGTCATAGAAATCCGCGACGGACTCAACACGCAGAAACGACCGGAATGCAAGGTCGCGTTCGACCTTGCCGTTCAGATAACGTGCGACGAGCTCGGGGTCGAGACGCCGGGGAACGATGCCTGCCTGGTATTCGTCGAGCGAATAAATGTACTCATCCAGCTCGGGAATGGACGGAACATCCTCGTTCGGAGGGTTTGTATTCGACGGTAAATTTTCTTCTGACATAATATCAGCTCCGCTGCAGCCGCCCGCGAAGGACAGCGTCAGGACGACCAATAGAAAAAATGTGCTAAAGCTTCTAAACACTCATGACTCCCCGACAAAATTTTTAATAGGGCTCAAGTAGCGTGCGGCCCTCGATCCTGATCCGCTCGATGATGTTGAAGTCGCCAGCGGGGGCGTCGTAACGCACGGCACCGGCACGCATCCGTTTTGATGCGTCGAAGGCGTTAGCGACCTCCGTACCGCGGCGATCCATTATTTGGCAAAGACCGGGTGCTGCGGTGGCCGGGGCATGGACGAGCTCGGCAGCAACGTGGCCGATCTCGTGCCCAAGTACGAACGGATTGCCCTCGGCATCATCCATGGTGTCGGACGCCATGAAGGCCGCATATCGGATGCCGCGCACGGTAGCCCGCGTCGCATCGATGCGGTGGTTGGACATCATCGCCTCGGCACGGTTGCCGGCGGTAAGCTGGTCGATAACGAAGATATCGACGCGGTCGTCACCATTTACCTGATCTTTATAATTCTTGAGCACGGTCCGCTGCATAAGCGAACCGACATTCCAGTTGTTGTTGCCCGCGGGGAATGCCCAAGACTCGAAATTAATTGGGTCGACGACCCCCACCGTCAGCGTTTGGCGCGAGTCGTTTGAAAGTTCTGTGTCTATTTCGACCCGGCTGCCGCTGGCCTCGGTTATCACGATATCAGCGGAACGCTGGTCTACCGGATCGACGAAGCGCGCCGGATTTTGGCTGACCCTTGCCGAGTACGGTGCCTTGACCTCAGCAGCGAGGCGATTCGCAGTTTGGAGCGGGGTATCGCCGGCATTGGGGGTGATGGGACCGACAACTTGATCGGGTTCGGCGTCTGAATGGATGGTGAAACCAAGGGTACCGTCGCCGGCGGCTGTCACGCCACTATCGTTGGCGATCGATACCAGATTCGCGGGCGGATCAACAGCGACCACGGCTTCGATAAGTTTCGGTGCAAGCCCGGCCTGTGCATAACATCGGCGGAGCCATTTGAAGACGCGCATCTCGGCGGCATCGAGGGGTACGATCGGCGGATCGCCGGGCGCTTGATTCAAAACATGCACCTTGACCCGTAACCGACGGCGGTCGGTACCGATGGGTGCAGTGACGGACGCCTTGCACTTCGGGCTGCCGGGGCAGCTCTTGATCTCGTATGAGGCTTTTACCAGCTGATCTAGGATCTCGACCTTGGAATCGCCATCATCGTGCATGTCAGCGACGAGTACGGACTGCTTCGGGATCTTACCCTGGTCTTCCTCGTCTGTAACCAGTTTTAGATAGCATGTGCGGAACGCTTTGCTTGAGCCTTGCTTAGTCGCAATGGTCTTGAGCTTTCGAGCATCCTTTATTGCTCCCGGAAACGGTTCGTGGCCTATGACCTTGCCGGACGCATCGTATTTTGGCCGAAGCGGTTCGATCTCGACATCTAAGTTGCCGCTGCCGCGTATGTCCGTAAGCTCGACCTTAAATGTGTCGGGGTCATTGTGCCCGTCCGCATGGAAGAGGCGGACCGAATCATTCGGCAATGGCCGGGAACCGTCAGGGCCGCCGGCGCGGTCGGCGGTATACTTGCTGATATTCAGCGTTGAGACGGTCGAGTCCTGCAGGTAAGGAATAGTCGGCGACCCGTGGACGTACCGGATGGTTACGGCATTTGCCCGCTTGACGAACTTATGCTGTTGTTCCGTTCCGCCGGATTCCTCTTTAGCCTGCAGATCGGGTACGGTGATCTCGTCGCCCTCAAAAACTTCGCCGGGGAAATCGGCACGGTTGAGCACGAACGCATTTGCGGGGTCGCTGCGAAGGGGCGTGCAATCCCCGAACCCGTGTAAGTGTGCAATATTGCACAGGGTGTCACCCATTTTTGCTTTGACTTTCGTCGCCATCTTCTGATCTTCTCCACTCCCAAATATCGTTATTGAAACACGGTCATTCTTTATTCCAGCTGCGGCCGTCCAATTCGGGGAAGGTGACTTTACAGTTACCGGGGTCGATATTGGAGACCTTTGCGTAGCCGTTCGAATCGAGCGTCCCTTCAGCAAGGGTCGTGCCGTCAGGCAGGGTGACCCTGTAGCGTTCGCCGGGGACCGGCTCGCCGTCCTCGTCCTTTAAGACGATCTCGACCCACGATTTCTTTTCCTTGTTCTTTGGAGAGTCCTCCTTGTGGGTCGGCTGGCTGTAGGTCGGCTGCCGATTCGGCGGGACGGCCCGTTTCTGATTCTTGTATGTCGGTGCTTTACTGCCGGGGTCGGCGTTGTCCGCGATCATGGCCTCGTCGGGCTTGAGCGGCGAAACCAGGTTTCCTGCACTGCCCGAACCCGCGGCACCGCCACTATTAATGAGCACCATCGTTCCTTTTATGGCAACGCCGGAGGGACCGATATCAATAAAGTTTCCGGCGGCTTTGAGAGTGATCTGGGCACCCGCCTCGATGATCACGTTCATCCCGGCCTTGATGTAAATACTGCCGGTGGTGTCCTCGGAATGGTTTCCGCCGATCTTTTCGTCGATGTTGCCCCCGACCTTAAGTGAGATGTTACCGGTGACCTCGGTAGCCTCCTTTCCGGAGATCTTTAGATGCTGGTCGCGCTTGATCTCGGAGATCTGGTCACGTTCGATGATCACGTGTTTGTCGCGTTCAATCTTTTCACGTTTGTCTCGTTTAACGATCAAGTGACGGTCATTGCCTATCAGCTCGCGGCGATCATTACGAATTCGGATATCCTGGTCCTTCTGGCCATGGATAAAGATCTGCTCTTCGCCTTTTTTGTCTTCAAAGCGAAACTCATTGAAGCCGCCGCCGCCCGTCGTAGAGTTCGACTTGATCGTCGATTTTGTCTTCTCGTCCGGAAGCGTGTAGGGCGGCATCGTTTGAGGGTTGTAAACGCAGCCGGTAATTATCGGCTGGTCAGGGTCGCCCTCGAGAAAATGAACGAGCACCTCCATACCGATACGGGGGATAAACATGCCCCCCCATTTATTGCCGGCCCAGGTCTGTGCGACACGAACCCAGCATGAGCTGCTCGCATCGTCCTGGCCGTCGCGGTCCCAGGGGAACTGGACCTTTACGCGGCCAAACTTGTCGGTAAATATCTCTTCGCCCCCCGGACCCACGACCATGGCCGTTTGACCGCCCTGGATCACGGGTTTGGGGGTGTTGCGCATTGGGCGGAAACCGGGCTTTCCGGCGCCCTGGACGATGCATTGGAACGAATTTGTATAGGGTTCCCGGACGTCCTCGGACACGTAGCCGGGGCTCTGAGCTCCGCGGTGCTCGACGGATATGAGGGTGTAGAGCTTGTTCAGATCGGCATTCGGGTGATCTTTCATCTCGAACCGATAGCCCGCGGTAAGTGAGCAGACGTCCGATCGGCCCGTTGCGACCTCAACCTGCGCATCTAGAGCCTCCATCCAATTCTTGACGGTGTTTTCGCGATCGGGGAACACCTTTTGGAGGTCTGGGTCAGCGGTGCCGCCGCTCTTATCGATGCCGTCGTATTTGCGGGCGTATCCGCCCGGATAGTCGTATAGTTCGTAAGACTGATTGTCGCCTAGCGAAAAGCGGCTGGTCTGTGAATTTTCGAGCTTTTTTGTCGGCAATTGAAAATTAAAATCCCATAAGGTGACTTTGCCGGTCTGGAGATTATGGCCGCTTAGGAACGAGTTGATCGTACCGACAAAGTCCTCCTGCTCACCAACCTTTACAAAGAACGGGATCTCGTGTTTGGAGGGGCAATCCCGATGAGATTGGGGCGTATTGCCGAAGATCATCAGATCTTTACCCTCCTTATGCTCGAAATAATAGTAGATGCCTTCTTCCTCCATTAGCCTGGAGGCGAAGGCGAAATCGCTCTCTCGATATTGGACGCAGTAGTTACGGGGGTCGAATGTGCCCTGGATCTCCCATTTAACGTCGAAACCCTGAAATAACTTCTTAAGAATGTCGGGTACGGACATCTGCTGAAAGATCTGGCTCTGAATATTTTGGGTAAGAACCCAGACGTGGGGCACGATGGAAATGTTGTAATAAGAGAACCGCACATCACGGTTACCCTGCGTGAAACGATTGACCATGCCGGAGAAGTCGCGGAACGTGCCCTCGGTCGTTTCAACGGTGATCGTAACGCCCTTGCCGAGCAGATCTTTCGGATCGACGACGGTGGGGTTAAACGCGGCTTCAGTTTCTTCGTGGACGAGTTCGGCATCGATCGTAAACAACTCAGAGAGCCCTTCGCGCGCCGTAAAGCTGTTCAGCATTAGATAATCTTTGCCCAGCGGGGTCGCGATCCTCAGCAGCCTGTCGTCCTGTGTCGTTGCCATACTATCCTCGAGAAAACTCTGATTTCCACGCGAAACGGCAAGCAATGCCCGTTGCGGCCGTCATGCTCACCGTTTCGCTTTTATACCGATCACGCAAAATCATACGTAAACTGTTCGCCCTCACCGACCTCGACGTGGACCTTGGTGATCCCGCTGCCGGACGCCATTCGTGAGAGCACCTCACCGCTCATTTCGGGGAGAAGCGTTCCGGTAAGGATGTTGTAAACATTCCTTGCGCCGCTGTCGACGTCGGTGCACCGCTTCGCCACCGTATCTATGACGGCATCATCGTAAGAAAATTGCGCACCGTGGTTGTCCCGGATCCGATCGCGGATCTTGCCGAGCTGAAGCTTGATGATCAGCCGGAGGATCTCGTCGGAGATCGGGTAGTAGGGGACGGTCACCATACGGCCGAGCAGTGCCGGTTTGAATGCCTGGTTGAGCTCGGGCTTGACGGCATCGACCAGCCCAACGGGTTCCGGCTTCGTGTCGGGATCGGCGCAGAGCTTCATTATGGTATCAGTGCCGACGTTCGAAGTAAGCAGGATGATACAGTTCTTGAAATCGATCTCGCGGCCCTCGCCGTCCTCGAGAACGCCCTTATCAAATACCTGGAAGAATAGTTCCATCACATCCGGGTGGGCCTTCTCGACCTCGTCCAGAAGAACGACGGAATAGGGCTTGCGGCGGACGGCCTCCGTGAGGACCCCGCCTTCGCCGTAGCCGACGTATCCGGGAGGGGAACCCTTGAGGCTCGAGACGGTGTGGGCCTCCTGGTACTCGCTCATATTGATCGAGATCAAGTTGCGTTCGCCGCCGTAGAGAGCCTCGGCGAGAGCGAGGGCGGTCTCCGTCTTACCCACGCCTGAGGTGCCGACGAGAAGGAAGACGCCGATCGGGCGTTTCGGGTCGGTAAGGCCGGCGCGGGATGTGCGAATCCGCTGGGCGATGGATTCGAGTGCGTGGTCCTGGCCAAGCACCCGCTCGCGAAGTGTTTCAGCGAGGTTGAGTACGGAATTAATTTCGTCGGCAACCATCTTGCCGATGGGAATGCCCGTCCATCCGGAAATGACCTCGGCCACGGTCTGGCCGTTGACGACCGGCTGCATGAGCGGAGTTTCGCCCTGTATCTCTTTCAATTCCGTTTCCAGACGCTTTAGCTCGGAACGGAGAAACTCGGTATCGACGGGCTGGGCAGTTTCGGGGGCGGTAGCGGCAGCGGCCGCTCCTGAATCGTCGCCGGCACCGCCGTCAGCTTCCGCAGTGGCGGCAGCAGCGGAGGTATCTCCGGAGGCGGGGGTGCCGTTACCGACGGCGTCGGCCAATTGACCGTCAAGCCGCGACATTTCAAGCTTCGTCCGAATGTTCCGGATCTGTTCGACGAGGCCCTTTTCTTTTTCCCACTGCTCTTGGAGGGTCGCAAGCTCGCCTTCGGTCTCGGTGCGTGCGGCCTTAAGGCTTTCGAGACGCTCGTCATGTTCAGCACCGGTGACCTGCTCACGCTCCAAAGCGTTGATCTCGGAGGTCAGATTCTGAATTCGGCGGGTGGCATCCTCGATCGGGCCGGGAGTGGCCCCCTGGCCGATAGCGACCTTGGCACAGGCCGTATCGAGAACGGAGACGGACTTGTCAGGAAGCTGGCGGCCGGTTATGTAGCGATGCGAGAGCTTGACGCATTCGACGATGGCGTCGTCAAGGATGCGGACGTTGTGGTGGCCTTCCATCTTGTCGGCGATGCCGCGCATCATCGCGACGGCCTTGTGCTCATCGGGTTCCTCGACCTTGACGACCTGGAACCGGCGAGCGAGGGCAGCATCCTTTTCAAAATACTTTTTGTATTCGGCCCACGTCGTGGCGGCGATGGTTCGGAGTTCGCCGCGGGCAAGGGCCGGCTTGAGAAGATTTGCCGCGTCATTCTGTCCGGCTGTGCCGCCGGCCCCGATCATCGTGTGTGCCTCATCGATGAACATAATGATCGGCTGAGGTGACGATTTGACCTCATCGATGACGGATTTGAGGCGATTTTCGAACTCGCCCTTGATGCCCGCACCGGCCTGGAGGAGGCCGAGATCGAGCGAGCGGACGGAAACATTTTTCAGCGGATCAGGGACATCGCCCTCGGCAATGCGAAGAGCGAAGCCCTCAACAACAGCAGTTTTACCGACCCCGGCTTCACCGGTGAGGATCGGGTTATTCTGTCGACGGCGGGTGAGGATGTCGATGATCTGGCGGATCTCGAAATCACGGCCGAGGACCGGGTCGATCTTGCCGGCACGGGCCTTTGCGGTGAGATCTTCGGTGTACTGGTCGAGTGCCTTCGTCTTTCCGGGGACCCCGGATGCGACATCGCTTCCGCCGGAGACGCCGGCCGTTTCCCCGAGGGCGACGGCATCGCGTGCCTCGGCCGAATCGCCGGTGATGGTCTCGAGATCGGACTGAAGTGCCTCAACCGAGATGTGGCTGAATTCCTTTGAAATGTCCCGGGCGATGCGTGCCATGCTGTCGCCGGCAAGGAGGGCCAGGACAAGGTGGCCGGTGCGAACACGAGCCGCGCCGTAGTCGACCGACGCGAGGAGCCAGGCGTCCTGGATCCAGCGGGGGATGCGGTCACTGAGTCCCGGCGTGCGGGAATTCCCGCTCTTGAGACGGTCGAGGGCGCTGCTGACGTCCTTGGTAAGACGATCAAGATTTACCTCAAAATGAGCAGCGATCTTATGCAGATCGGTGTCATCCTGTTCAAGGATCTTGGCCAGTATATGCTCGATCTCAACATCGTAGTTCGTACGCGAGAGGCAAAGCCCGGCCGCGCCTTCGAGGGCACCCCGGGACACATCATTTAACCTGCCAACCAATGATTTAAGATTTACGTTCATAACATTTCTCCTCTTGTTGAGATCCGGTCCGCACGTTCGCGGGCGGCGGACGCTCTAATCTGTCTCCATTCCCAGGACCACCTGGTCATCGTCTTGTGCGAAAGGTTTTGTTTTAAGCCATGTAGTCCAACCGAGCATCGGCCGCCGTATCGCACGGGTCGTGAGAACGAGGCTGGGTACTTGGCGTGCCTCAAGGCAAAGCTGGACGTCGAAATCATACTCGAGCCCCGACATAAACTTGATCAACGACCGGAGCGGTTGATGGGCGGTCCCCGTGGGCAGAAACGCCTGGAACTTGTTGAAAGGGAGCGGGCCGAGCCGGACGCGAAACTTCGAACGCTGGTCCCACACGCGGGTGCCGACAAGCGCGGTGCGCGAGAGCGTACTATTCTTTAATCCGAGGTGCGTGATATCGCTTTTAGTAAGCTGAAGCCACTGGCCGAAGAACTGAAGCACGCGGACCTTTATGCCAAAGAAATCCGCCAGCGTGCCGGCGAGTGCGCTTGCGGAATGCGGCTTTTGGGAGATGAGGCCGAGATACGGGAGCAATGCCTCGTCGTCGAAACCCATCCGGCCGCGGAGGCCCGGCGTGCCGAGCCCGGCAAGGTCGAAAAGGTACGAGGTGAACTCATCGTCGCCGCGTTCGTAGGCGACGGGGAACCGGTATTTCGCCCAGGCACGGAAGAACATCGATACCGAGCGGTGGGTAAAAATGTCGAGAAACGCCCACATCGCGGAGTCGCGGTGGCGAATGCGGTCGAGAACGAGCTCAGTGTAATGGATGGGTAGAACGCCGCTGGCGCCGACCATGCCCATAAAGTTGACGACCATCTCGAGCCGTTCCTTGTCGGTCAACTCGTCGCGGAACTCAGCAATACGCTGTATCTCGCTCGGGGGAAAATCGAGCGTGACATTTGAGCGAAAGCGGACGGGTTCCTCATTAGGGAGTCCGTCACCGCCGACCGCTTTGTCGGCGGGAAAGATGGCGGCGAGAAGACGTACGGCTTGAAAGAAATCGAAGCGGTACGGCTCCTCGACCAACTCTTGTTTTACGCTGCGCTCGCTCATTGCTTGGCGGACACTTATCGATAACCGGCGTTTCAGGGCCGGGAATCAATACCGAATTTATACAAAGGCCCCGGGTGAAGGGCCCGACGGTCACAAAAGAAACTGGTCGCCCGTCCGGGGCGGAAATGCCTTTACGTCCTCTTCACGCTGCTCGGAGCGGAGGACCATCTGATTAAAAGAATTCAGCGATGTGTAAAGGCTGAGAAAACGGTCAAGCACGCAGGCGAAAAGGAACATACTGCTGCCGACGAACTGTTCCTCGTCAAGCGTGATGGTCGTTTCCAACCCGCGGACAAATCCGGCGCCGACACGATCTCCGATCTGGCGGACCGCTTTTCGGGCGTTGACGCTCTTTATACCGAGGATCTGTTTGCGGGTCACGGACGAGTCGTTAAAGTTATATAGATGCAGGATCTCCTGCAGCGCCTCAGGGCTGCCGCCCTCGCCGTTCACCAGCGACAAAAAGTTCAAATTGAGGTGCGAGATCAGCCGCCACTGCAGGCCGCGGCGGCGGGGCGGACGGATCGTCTCGGTCGGCTTTGTGAGGCAGCGGACGCGGGAGATCAGGGCCGTGCCCTCGACCTCAAAATCGCTGTCCTTACCGCCGAAGGGAAGCCGTGCCGGGAGGTCGCGGTTGGTGCAGGTGGCCTTGACGTTCAATACCTCGACAGCAGGGACGTGCGGGCTGAAGTTGGCATCCACGAGCGACATAAAGATCTCGGTGCCCTCATCGTCGGGACGCTGCGAACCACGACGGTTCGCGTACCAAAACGACCGCTCGGCCTGTTCGCCATAGGAATGGCGGAGAGAATAGAACGGCGAAAATTCACGCACGGTACCGCTGCGGGGATCGGACGTATAGACGTTGTCGATCGAATATATCTCGGTCGTCGCCTGGCGATGGATATCCGGGATGATGTGATACTCGTACGTGTGCTGCGACACGTAAAGCGGATCGGCCAGACGTTGAAAAAGGTTGATCACCGGCGTGCAGCCGAGGCGAAACGTTTCGCTAACGACCGGTGCGATCGGCGGCGTCACATCCTTTAGGTGAATTAAAATGTCGAAATAGCCGCCGAACTTGGCCGCGACCGCTTTATCGATCCCGTAAATATCAAAAAACAGAAATTTATAAGGGAAGGCGAAATATTCGGAAAGCAGGCGATAGCCCTTGAAAGAACGGTCCGTATAGGGAAGAACGCTTTGTTCATCTGTAAAGCCCACTTGCCGGATCGCCTCCTCGGCGGAAAGCTTAACCGGATCCGGAAGCCTTAGCTGGATCCCGGTGAGGGTCTTCATTGTCTGATCGCCGAGCGGAGTCTCGCGCGGGCGGATCTCAACGGAAACCGAGCGGTTAAAGATGATCTCGTAAAGCGGGAAAACGAGCTGCGGATCGCCATCCAGATAGAACCGAAAGAACTCGGGAGGGCTGTCGGTCTCGGCGACCTTGATCTCGTGAAGGTTTGCTCCGCCGTAGCACTTCATCGTCAGGCGGATCACGGCATCGGCGTAACGGCCCTGAGAATTTTTCGGTGCGGGCGATTCGAGAGCGGCCGATTCGATCTCGACCGGCAACAACTGAACATCGTACGCGGATCGAAACTGACACGGCGTTCCATCGACCGGCCGGGAATTAAGCTTTGCTCCCCGGGGCAGCAACTGTGCCGCGGTTATCTTGTCGTTGGGCGAGCCGAAGCTGAACTCGGCGATGGCCATCGACGGGATCGGGGCGAGATAATGCGGATAAAGAAGATTGATGAACGATTCGGTGATCTCGGGGAGTTCATCGTCAAGCTTGAGGCCAACGCGGCCGGTGAGGAAGGCGAAGGATTCGATCATCCGCTCGACGTGCGGATCCTCGATCTTTTCGCCGTCGAGCAGAAGGCGGCTGGCGATCTTCGGGTACTTGCGCGCGAATTCGGCGCCCATGCGGCGCAGAAAGACCAGCTCACGCTCGTAGTATCCTAGAAGTTCGTCTCGCATTATTTAAAAAAACAAATACGCGCTTAATGCGCGGGCGTCGGGAGCGGCACTCCGGGTGCGACATTCGAAATGCTGTGCCGGGTGAACCAATTGCCGCTGGCCGAGACACGCACATCCCGTCCGGGATTTCGCCCGATGGACGAGCTTACGAACTCGCTGCCGCCGGCAATATAATTCACGATCTGGTCGTTGTTGCCGAAAAGTGTGTGTGCATTCGCGGCACGCACCAAGGGTGCGGGGTTTACCGTATTGGCCGGGACGCGGGTCGCGACAGATGAATATGCAGCCAAGCCTCCGCCAAGGGAATGCCCGCAGAGGAACAGGTTGCGATACTGACTTTGCAGCCTGCTGGTCAGCAGGAGCGCCTGATGATATTGCAGCGGTACCTCGGAGGTGATCTGTGCGATATCCACGGCCACATCGAGCAGGGAATCCGTCCCGGCAAATGAGAGGACAGTAAAATCGGCATCGGAGCAGGTCATCACAATCGCCTTGAAACCCGTCATTCGGGTTGCGATAGCCTGGGCGATGGTCCAGACCTTTCCTCCCGCAAAATTGTAGCGTTCGCCCGCCTCACCGTCGTAGGCAAGGTGGCAGGCTCCCTTGGTCTCTTCAAAACTTAGTCTAGGTGCGGCTGACATAGTTTTTCTCCTGTTTCGGCCGGGTTAGGGGCCGGGGGCTATTACATCGACTCTTCGACCGAAAAACCGCCGCTTCCGGGTTCGAGGATGGAGTCGAACACTATCGGTTCGGGCGTCGGTTCGATATCGAGAGTGGCCTCGATCTTGAATCGCAGCTGGCGGTCGATATTATCTATCGGTTCAAGTGTGACGTTCAAATTCATGAACCGAGGTTCGAAGATACGGATCGCGTCTTCGATCGCCGTTTTCATTCGTTTCTGCTCGATGTGGCTGCGCACGCTGACGGCGGTGAAATCCGGCAGGCCGAAGAACGCGACCGAGCGCGGGGCCTCGGCGAGCTTATCGTCGATCTCTTCTAAATGGCAACGCGTATTCAGCAGCCATTCAAGATCGCGGCGGACCGCCTGTTTCAATTCGGCGAGAGACGTCGAACGTGACTTGGGCGGCTCTTGCGATTGCCGGGGCTCGTAATCAATAAGGCGATCGAGAACCGACGGCGTTACACGGGTTTCAAGATCGCGACGTGACATATGAGCTTACAGAAAATAATGTTCCCGCTTTGTGGGCGGGAACCGTAAAACCAAAAATGCTTCGTGCCGAACCCGGTGGGCCGGCACGAAGGCAAGGGGTGAACAATTAGGCTCCTTCGCCGACGACCTTCTTGATGTCGTACGAGGTCGTGTTGGTCAGCGCGACGGTACCGTCCTGCTTCTGCTGGAAGTACTCGAACGTAATGTTCGTGAAGTTGAACGAGATCTGTTCCATGGGCAGAATGCTCGAACCGTTCGAACCGCCGGTCTGGAACGACGAGATAACGATATCGCCGAAGGTCACCTTTGTATAGGTGAAGGGGCTGCCGTCACCGCCGGTCTTGCGGCAGCTAAGGATCGCCTGGGGAATATGGTTACCCTTAGCACAAGCCAGGAACAGCTGCGGCGAAGCCTTGCCGTTCTGAACAACAAAGTGAAAGTCCTGAAGGCTTACCTTGCCGGCGCCGAGGCCCGTACCCTGAATGGACGAACCCGCGTTTGCCGCCCCGAAGGACCACGATTCGATCTGCATCTGCTTTTCAAATCCAGTTGCTTCCGACTCACCTTCGATAGTATCGATCTTCAAATAATAATCTGCACTTGCCATTTTTATCTTTTGCTCCTTTTGATTTCCTAAAATTGCCTGTCTCTAAACAGGTGATTTGTAGGCTTTCGTTCCGACTCCGTTTTCGCAACCTACTCGCTTACAGTAACAAGACGTCCCGAAAGCCTTCTTTTGCCAAATTAAGGAGAAATTACCAACTCCCTCAACTCTTACTTCGCAGGCGGCGGAAGGTCTGCCACCAGCCGCAGGCTCACCGAAAGCTCGTCAAGCTGGAAGTGAGGCCGCAGGAAGGCGACGGCACGGTAACAGCCCGGCTTGCCGGGGATCTCTGCCACGTCCACGCGAGCTTCGCGAAGCGGATATTTCGCCTTTTGCGATGCCGGTGCAACGTCGTTCTCGAGAACATACTTAGAGATCCATTTGTTGAGGAACATCTCGGCCTCTTTCTGGGACATAAAGGAGCCGATCTTGTCACGCATCATCGATTTGAGATAGTGGGCAAATCGCGATACGGCAAAGATGTACTGCAGCTGCGACGAGAGCCGAGCGTTGGCGTTAGCCGCGTCGGTGTCGTATTTCTTTGGCTTATTCGCCGACTGAGTCGCGAAGAAAGCGGCATAATCCGTTCCCTTACAGTGAACCAGCGGGATGAAGCCGTTGTCGGAGAATTCCTTCTCACGGCGATCGGTGATAGCGACCTCGGTGGGGCACTTCATCGCGACCTCGCCTTCATCGGTCTCAAAGGTGTGGGTCGGAAGGCCCTGCACAAGGCCGCCGCCCTCGACACCGCGAATGGCGACGCACCAGCCGTGCATCGAAAATGCCTCGGTCAGCCGGGTGCCAAGAGCGTAAGCGGCATTGCCCCACAGGTATTTCTTGTGGTCAGTGCCGTCGACGTCTTCTTCAAAGCGGAAGGTCTCGGTCGGTTTTGTTGCCGCGCCATAGGGCTCACGCATAAGAACGTGAGGAAGCGTAAGGCCGACGTAACGCGAATCTTCGGAATCGCGGAAGCTGCGCCATTTCATGTACTCAGCCCGTTCGAAGATCTTGGTGATATCGCGGACCTCGGTCATCTCACCGAAAGTATCCCAGCCGAAAAGGTCGGCTGAAGCGGCACTGAGAAATGGTGCGTGGGCCGCCGCAGCGACCTCAGAGACCTTTTCGAGCAGGGCCATATCCTGCGGATGATTGCCGAATTCGAAATCGCCGATGAGAGCGCCGTAGGGAGCTCCGCCGAAGGTTCCGTACTCGTCCTCGTAGATCTTCTTAAAGAGCGTGGATTGATCGAACTCGAGTGCGCGTTCGAAATCCTTGAGAAGCTCTTTTTTGGTCACGCTCATGACGCGGATCTTGAGTTGGGGCCCGGTGAGGGTGTTCTTGAGCAGGTGATGAAGCCCGCGCCAGGAGCCCTCGAGCTTTTGGAACTCCTCGTGATGCATGATCTCGTTCATCTGCGCAGAGATGAGACGGTCGATCTCAGCGATACGAGCGTTGATGGCGACATCCATGTTCTTGGTCATAGTGAGCTCACCGCTCATGACCTGTTGAACAAACTCGCCGATCATGTCCTTGGCACGCTCTTTCTGAAAATCATCGCGTGCCATTTTGCCGTCGGTCAGGATCTTGTCAAGTAAGCTGACCTCCTCTTGGGTTTCGACCGCTTCAGCGGCGGCCTTGTCTGCTTTCTGTGTTGCCATAGGTGTTATTCCTCCTTCCCGATCCCGAGCGCATCGCTAAGTTCCTTTTGCTTATCGGCGCTGCCGATGACGTCCTCGAGCAATGTTTCAAGCTTTTCGTTGCCGTCCATCTTTGAGCGAAGGTCGGCGAGTTTTTGCCGAGCCTCGACAAGCTTGCGGAGCGGCTCGACCTGTTGAGCGACCTGGTCGGGCTCAAAATCTTCAATGCTGTTGAATTTGAGTTCGACGCCCATCTTGCTGCCGTCGTCCTGCAGCTTGTTGTCGATGGTGTAGGCGAGGCGGGGTTTCATGCCCGCGAGCACCTGGTTAAAGTTATCCGGGTCGACCTCGACGAACTTACGGTTCTTGAAAGCCGGAAGCGGGTCTTCGGGCTTACCGACGAAGTCGCCCATAACACCGATGACGAACGGGAGTTCTTTGAGTTCGATCGCACCGCCCACCTCGACATCGTATGTTATCTGAACCCGCGGCGGACGCACCCGGTCGATCTTATGCTGTAAACTTTCTTTTGTTGGCATTTACTTTTCTCCTTCTGTTAGTGAATTGATCCCAGTGTGAACCACACACGGAAAACGCCGCTGCGTACACCCTTAGGTCTCTGACTGCCCACCCTGATTCTGTTCTGCGGACGATGTATTAAACCCGAGCGTCTGGCGGAGCTGATAAAGGATCGTTTCATCCTT
>JAEWBM010000173.1 GCA_023391155.1 Acidobacteriota bacterium | reverse complement strand
TTGGACGTGCAAAAATTTAAGAGCGATATGGCCGGGATGGCCACGAAACAGAGAATCGAGCTGGACCTCGCTAGGGCCCGAGCACTCGGAGTATCGTCGACCCCCACCGTTTTTATAAACGGACAGTCGGTGCCGTATCCACAGATGTCGGCGGATTCGCTTCGTCGACTTATCGATGCCGAACTGCAAAAGGCACAGTCGGGTGCGGGGTCGAATTCAGCCGGAAATACCTCAGCGCCGACAAACTTGGCGGCACCCGCAGCAAATTCATCGAATTCCGGCAGCTGATGCTAAGTTAATCCAGGTGGGCGGCAAGGGGAACGGCTCCCGTTGCCGCCCATTTTCATTTGGCCGAGATCGGTGAATCCGGGAGCCGGGATCCTGCGAAAATATAAACAGTGACAGGCGACGCTTCGTTAAATAAGACTTGTCGCGTCGCATTGAAATAAGGTAGCTTAATAGTGACCAGATTAACCTTTAGATGATTGTGGCCCGAGCTATCTTAGAAAGAATTGCAGATGGCGATCAGGCAGCCGTAAATGAATGCCTAACGGCTTACGGCGGCTTGGTGTGGTCGTTGGCGCGTCGAATGCTTCGTAATTCCGACGACGCCGAGGACGCCGTCCAGGAGATCTTTGTAGACATCTGGAAAAACGCTGGCCGTTTTGACCCCTCGCAGGCTTCCGAAACCACTTTCATTGCGATGATCGCCAGGCGGCGCCTGATCGACCGGATCAGGTTCGCACAGCGGCGGCTTGCGCCGGATTCGCTCGAAGATGTGCTCACGGAACCCTCTGAGGCGGGCAATAAGTCGATCGAGATGGCGGTCGAAGCACGCGATGCATTTAAGGCCCTGACCCAATTGCGGCCGGAACAGCGGCAGGTGCTGCAGCTTTCGATCGTGCACGGAATGTCGCATCAGGAGATAGCGGACGCAACGGGAATGCCGCTTGGGACCGTCAAGACCCATGCGCGGCGTGGGCTTATCCAGGCCAGGGAATTGATGGGGGTAAGCGAACAAAATTTTGGAAAGGAGGTGTCAATATGAAAGAAGATGTTGAGGAAATGATATTGGACCTCCTTTGCAAGCAGGCCGTTTACGACTTGACCCCTGAGGACGAAAAAAGGCTTGCGGAGCTCGAATCCGAGGCAGGAGCGAATGATCACGGTTCGTTCGAGCTCACCGCCGCGGCGATCCATATGGCGGCCCTGGGCGAAACCGAAGAGATGCCGGTATCGCTTCGAGCAAAGATCCTGGATGACGCCGGCACCTATGTGACCGCACCCGCTGAAGAAGAGAATGTATTCACGCGTCCGAGGCAGCCCGTGGCACCGGATCCCGTTGAGAAAGGCTCAATGTGGAACTGGCTTGGCTGGGCAGTCGCTGCCGCCGCCTGTATCGTGCTGGCGGTAAACCTGTACACCAGCCGTCCCACTGAGATCGTCCGCGGCCCCGAGCCGACGCCTTCGCCGACGGCGGCTGCCACGCCCGATCTTGCTACCCAGCGGGAACGCCTACTTGCCAGCGCAGGAGACGTTACCCGTGCCGAATGGGCGCCGGGGAACGTGCCTACGATCAAGGAAATATCAGGCGATGTCGTTTGGAGCGACGAACTGCAAGAGGGATATATGCGATTCCGCGGGCTGCCGTCGAACGACCCGGGCCAGGAGCAGTATCAGCTTTGGATATTTGACGAGACCCAGCCTGAAAAGACGCCGATCGACGGCGGAGTCTTCGACGTGCCGACGGACGGCGAGGTGATCGTCCCGATCGATTCGCGTTTAAGAGCACGGAACCCGTCGCTATTTGCCATTACCATCGAGAAGCCGGGCGGGGTGGTCGTCTCGGACCGCAAGCGTTTGGCTGCGGCTGCTCCGGTGGCGAAACCCGGCGACGCTTAAGCCCGTATAAGATTCAAAGCAATTTTGCGAGCCCCGTACCGCGGCCGGTCCCGTACCCGCCGTGGACGGGTTTCTCGACAAATCACACCTGTCTGAAGAAGAGGAGCGTAGAAAATGCGTATAAAGGAGATAATTGTCAGCTCGCTGGTGCTGACGCTGATCATGTCCGCAACGGTATTTGCACAACGCGGCGGCAATCTGCCAACACTAAAGGTCAAGGAATATCGGCTGGATAACGGCCTGCGTGTGATACTGCACGAAGATAAGTCGACGCCGGTCGTTGCCGTGAATGTTTGGTATCACGTGGGTTCGAAGAACGAGGTGCCCGGCCGGACCGGGTTCGCCCACCTCTTTGAGCACATGATGTTCCAAGGCTCAAAAAACTATAACGACGATTATTTCATGCCGCTGCAGGAGGTAGGGGCTAGCATAAACGGTTCGACCAATCCCGACCGAACGAATTACTTTGAGGCACTGCCATCGAATTTTCTTGAGCTCGCCCTGTTTATGGAAGCGGACCGCATGGGCGGCCTGCTTGAAGCGATGACGATGGAAAAGCTGAACAATCAGCGGGATGTGGTGAAGAACGAACGCCGCCAGCGGTATGACAATCAGCCCTACGGAACGGCCTTCGAGAAGATCTTTGCGAATATATTTCCGAAAGACCACCCGTATAACTGGACGACGATCGGTTCGCTGGAGGACCTGAGCGCCGCGTCGATGGAGGATGTGCAGTCCTTTTTCCGCCAGTATTACGTTCCGAACAATGCATCGCTCGTGATCTCGGGCGACTTTGACGAAAAACAAGCCCGTACCTGGGTCGAGAAATATTTTGGTTCGATCGAGAAAGGCGGCGAGATAACCCGGCCGAATCCGCCGATGCCGAAGATCGACGGCGTAGTTCGTCAAACCTATGAGGACTCGGTTCAACTGCCCCGCCTTTACATGGTGTGGACGGGTTCACCTGCATACTCCGGTGACGAGCCGGCGATGGATATCCTCAGCTATATTCTCTCAAACGGCCGCGGTTCGCGGCTGCAGAGCCGGTTGGTGTACGGTGAAGAGCTTTCACAGGGCACCTCCGCATTTAACTATGCATTAGAGGCAGGGGGACTGTTCATTATTCAGTCGACCGCCAAGCCCGGAAAGACGCTCGACGAGATCGAGGAGGCCACCAACGAAGAGATCGAACGTATTAAGGAATCTGCCCCGACCGCAGAAGAGATGGCACGTGCTCTGAATTCAATCGAGGCACAGACGGTCTTCGGAATGCAGACGGTGCTTGGAAAGGCCGATCGGCTCAACGGCTACGCGACGTATGTAGGCGAGCCAAATTACTTCCAGAAAGACGTGGAGCGTTATCGCAAGGTGACGGCCGCAGATGTCCAGAATGCAGCGAAGAAATATCTCACGGACAACCGGTTCGTGATGTCGTTCGTCCCGCGTGGTGAGCGGGCCGCCTCGCAGGCAGGCGGTGCTGTGAATCGCCCGACCTCGGCGCCGGCCGAGAAAAAGGCTGAAGACGATAAAAAAGATTACTCCGCCAATCTGCCGAAAGGCGGACCGGACCCCAAGCTGACATTGCCTTCCATCCAGAAGCACAAGTTGTCGAACGGACTGAATGTATGGACGGTTCGGCAGACCGAGCTTCCGATCGTTTCGATGAACCTGGTCGTAAACGCGGGCGGAATGGCCGATCCGGCGAACCGCAGCGGTTTGGCATATCTCACTTCCGCATTGCTTGACGACGGGACAAAGACCCGATCTGCGGAGGAGATCTCGAACGCACTGCAATCGATCGGAGCTAATCTTGGTACGGGCTCGGGTTGGGATTCGGCCTCGGTATCGATGCAGACGCTGACGCGGAACTTTGACCGGGCACTTGATATTTATTCGGATGTGGTAATGAACGCGAGCTATCCGGAAAATGAGATAGAGACGCGACGCCGGCGGGACCTGGTGGGCTTTATTCAACGCCGCGACAATCCGAACGCGATCGCCAACATCGCCTACAGCAAGCTGATCTACGGCAATGAACATCCTTACGGGCGTTCGCTGCAGGGGACCGAAGAGTCTATCAAGGCGATCACAAAAGCAGATATCGACCGCTTCTATTCCACCTATTATCGGCCGAACAACTCGACCCTGATCGTGGTCGGCGATATGGAGCCTAAAACGCTTGTGACAAAGCTTGAGGCCGCGTTCAAAGAATGGAAACCGGCGGATGTTCCGGACCTTACGGTTCCCGGTGCCGCCGCGTTTGAGAAGGCCGGCATCTACCTGATCGACAAGCCGGGCGCTGCCCAGTCAGTGGTATCGATCGGCCATGTCGGTGTAGCACGCGATAACCCGGATTACTTCCCGCTGATGGTGATGAACTCGATCCTCGGCGGCCAGTTTTCGGCCCGCGTCAATATGAATCTTCGCGAGGATAAGGGTTACACCTATGGTGCCCGGACGTCGATGAACTTCCGCAAGGGTGCGGGGCCGTTCATTGCATCCGCGGACGTGCAGACCGCCGTCACTAAAGAATCGGTGATGGAGTTTATGAAGGAGCTTAACGGTATTCGCGGATCGATCCCCGTTTCGCAAGCCGAACTTGATTACAGCAAGCAGAGCCTGATCCGGCGATATCCGGGGCAATTCGAAACGAATGGCCAGATCGCGGGGCAGCTCGCGAGCTTGGTCACCTACGGGCTGCCGGACAATTACTTCAACAACTACATCGCAAATGTCCAGGCAGTGTCGCTCGCGGATATCAACCGAGTGGCGAACAAGTATCTGCAGCCTGACAAGATGGCGATCCTTATCGTAGGCGACAAGAACGTGATCGAGCCCGGACTCAAGTCGATAGACTCGTGGGGCGAGCGTATCTTTTACCTTGACAACGAAGGCGACCCGCTCACCAAGTAGGCGGGCCACAGTTAACGCCAAAAGAGCAGGCACCCTTTCGGGCCGCCTGCTCTTTTCCTTTGGGTCGTGTATGCCGGCTACTTTCGAAGCAGGACGACGGGAGCTTGTTCAGCTCCGTGCACCTTTCCGAAGAACGCCTTCACCGAATCGTATTTATCGGCCGGGATCATAGCCCGGTTTAGTGTCAGCGAGCGTGTAAAGATCAGATGTGTGCCCTCGACCTCATAGCTCACATCGTAGGTGCCGAATTCCGACTCTAGCTTGACGGCCTCCGGCACCTCGTCCACCTCGAATCCGTCGGGAAGCTTTATCCGGACGCGTTCGGAATATGCCGAAGCATCGATGCTGTACGGGTTTGTCCGCTTGCCGTCGCCGAATGAGAGGCGGTCAAGCCGTCCCACGATCGCCGGGCGGAAGACCATTAGCCGCTGCTGCATGAGCTGAGCATATGAATTTGCAGTGAATTCAACCGTCAGGTCAAACTTGCCCTGTTCGTGGTCATCGGCAGGAGCGATCTTAGTTGTCTTTGCGCCGGTTGCTCCGCGGGAGATCCAGCGTTCGATCACGCGGTTGTAATCCGTGGATGAAAGCTCCTTCATCCGGGCCCGTTCCTGCCTTGCAGCTTGGCCGATGTTCTTCTCGATGACCTTGCCCGTTAGAGAGCCGTCATTGGTCAACTCAGCTTCGATGTGCCGATCGACGCGATTCATTTCCGGCGGCATCACAGGCATAACGGTCAGATCCTGCGTATCCGGATGGTCGATCAAGGCAAGGCTGCCCTGCTGATCTTCCGGAAGATCGCCGATGGGTGTATAGGGGTCCGTCGGATCGAAGATCAGTAGCCGCCCGAGCGTGGGGTGGGTGACGACCGATTCAACGACAGTACCATCGCTGATCTTGACGGCGATGATGCAGTGGTTAAACTGATGCGGCGATGCCCATTCAGCGCGGACATAGTGGGGGTCGTCAGCGGTAATGCTTACCATGTATGACTCGATCCCCAAAACGTGCAGCATCGCACGCATCAGGTTAGCTTTGTCTTTGCAGTCCCCGTATGAGCGTTCGAAAACCTGCGTCGCCGGCCGGGGTATATAACCGCCGCCGCGGCCCGTTCCGATCTGAATAGATATGTACTGGATACCTTGCACATAACGCGAGATCGCCTGTATCTTTTCAAATTCGGTCTTGGCATTGGCCGTCAGTTCTTGTGCTTTCGCTGCCAGTGCATCGTTGACGGTCATCATCGGATCTTCGATCTCCGACATCCAGCGGGCGACCTCATTCCAGTTCGCAAACGTCTTTAACCTTGTTGCCACGGGCTGTTCGGGAAAGATGCTGACCGCCAGCCGCGGTGCCAGGCTCGACCGCCGTGGGCTGGCCGGCTCGTAGCGGATCGGCTGCAGGTCCGCCATCTCCCAAACATAGTTCGTTCCCTGGACAGCGGGCTCAACCTTGCTTGCGTTGAAAGTAACGCTCTCGGCCCGCCAGCCATTTGGCATGTTCAATGAAAAGCGGGACCGTATCACCGGAATGTCATATTGGAACCGGTAGCTGAACTGGCTGAAGATATTCTTTTCTTCCAGTACTGACTCATATCCGAAAACCTCGCCGATCTCGATCTCGTCCCTTGCGGAGATCAGGCGTGTGCGTGCCTCGTTATACAGGTCATTACTCACGAGTGCGACATCAACGGCCTCCTTTTTACCGAATTCGCGGATCTTGCCCTGCTTTGGTATAAGCCATGCATCGAGGCTCTTGACCTTGTCGGCATCGGTCTGATAAACGACGGAGGCGACGGCCTCTGACCGGCCCTGCGGTTCCAGAACTCGGACGGCGTGGCGAACTGTTCGAGTGACCGTCCCATCCGAACTTACGTTCACCGATTCTTCGTTAAGCAGGACGACAGCCGGAACCCCCGAGATCTTGTATGAAGGAGTGGGAAGGGATGCTGCCTGGGTGAGCCACGGCGGCGCCTTCTGCGCTGCGGCTGAGGAGGCGGCCAACAGGACGAGAGCGAACATTGCGATAGATCTTGTGGGTCGGAAGAACATTTCTACTCCTTTTATAAGTGGGGGCGGGCCGCTCTATTACCGGACCGCCCCAGCCAAATCTAGTTAGAGGCATTCCCGGCCGACGCCGTCTCTGCCCGCAAGGTCAGCTGATGCGAATCAGCCTTGTGGAAAGCCTCAAACAGTGCCTTCACAGCGGAGTAGCTTCCTGCAGGGAATCGCAGAAATCCGCCATTGCCAAACGAGAAGTTTCGAACATAGTTTAGCTTACGCCCATCCCCTGAAACTCCCATCTGTGTTACGTGCTTGCCAATGCCTTGATTATCGGCAAGATCGCTGGGCACGTCAGCGTTCTCCAGTGAGTATCCCGCCGGCAGTTCTAAGTTGAAATCGTCCTTTACCGTAAAGGGATACGAGATATAGACATCATATTTACGGGAGCTGGAGGTAAATCTGGGCTGTGCACCGCGTTCATAAACATTCGGTTGGAAAAAGAGCCGTCGGCCCGTCTTTTGTGCATAATTGGGAACCCTCACCTTGAAGGTATAGACAAAAGGCTTTTCCGGATCATTGATGTTCTCGATCCCGATATTTTCGACCTCGGCGGTACTGCCCATCGCAGATCGGACCAATTCTTTAAGACGGCCCTCCTGTTCGGATCGAGAATCTCCACGGTTGATCATTTTGTGGCGGAACGCCTGGTGGCCGGTATATTCGATCCGTGCGTCGCCGCTCAGGTTTCCGTCGGCATCGAGCTTAAAGTTGCCCGTACGCGTTTGCACCGACCGGTCCGAACCCGACAAGGGGATCTTCACAAAAAGAAGTTCCTTTGAGTCGCCGATCAACGCCATCTGGTCTTCCTCGATCCAGCTCATCATTCCATAGGGAACGAAATAAGCCGCGGGGCTAAAGAAACGCCATTGGCCGCCGACCTGGACCGCAATACTCGATGAACCGAGCATCAGATTGAGGTTGGGTACAGTACGGTCGAAGAATAGGTCGCTACGATTCCCGGAGAGTGCTATACGCGTCTCGTAACCGGCCGCACGTGCCATAGCACCGAACAACTGGTCAATGTCGCCCGCTGTTCCAACGCGGTATTTCAGAACATCACCGGCGGATTTGTTCTTCGAGGCCTGTTTACGCTCTTCGTCGGTAACATTTTCTGCGTAGGATGTGTTCTTGATCTCTGTCTTCGTGAAATTGTAGATCCGTTCGAGCTTTTCATCATCGCTTGCAGCGCCCTGCAGCAGGGTCGCGGTCGTGGTCTCGACCTCCTTGTTAGGCTTTAAGTGTGACTTTGAAAGGTCATAGACGTTCTTGCTGATACGCTTCCAATAATCATCCGGGTTCTTTTCGTACTGGCTGGTGTAATAGATGTAATACCATGAGCGGACCTGGTCTTCAGGCAGCATGCTCGGCTCTTCGCGAAATGCAGGGACGTTGGTCATCTCTGCTTTGTGAAAGCCGTTCTTGTCCTTAACAAATCCGACCGAGCCCATATTGAACGGGATCGCAACCATCGCATTAGTGCCTGAGAACGGCTTCACGTAATACGCGATATGCCTGATCGGCACCTCGTGCTGAAACATTAGCCTCATGTTGGCAGCAGCATTATCTACGACCTCGCGATATTTATATTCGATTATCGAACCGACCTCGAGATTTGGGAAGGCTATCGATTTCGCCCGAACCTTAAATCCGCTGGCCTTTACAAGGTCGCGTTCATGAACATCGTTCTTGTCGACGAACGACTCAGTTCCATCGGGGCGGGTAACCCGGGCTTCGAGATTGCGGATCTTGGTGCCCTTTGTAAATGCCACATCATGGCGGGCAAAATCGTCCCGGCCCTTGTCGGTGAAGATCTTTATCCTCACATAATGGTTAAGGGCCAATTCGCTGGAATTGCTGTCGTCGACCCGTACTTCCCAAAAGATCGCCTCCGCATCGGCCCCTTTTTCGACCGTAGCTTCGGTCGCCTGCAGGTCTGCGGGAGCGATCGGCCGCCAACCTTTCTCTTGGGCAATGGCCGATGCCGAAAGGCCCGCCGCGGCAAAAATTGCAAAGATAGCCTGAACTGCGAGCCTCGTGGATAGAAAGTCTTTCATACAAACCTCAATTAATATATTTCCAAATGGGGATCGCCGCTTGGGCTCCCCGCATCAATTCTCTTCATTTGTAGCTGCTGTTTCCGTCGCCCGCTTTAAAGCCAACGTGTGCGTATTCGCTTTCTGCATCGCGTCGAACAGCCCTTTGACCGGCGCATAAACTTCCTTCGGAAAGTAAAGCGTCGAACCCATACCGAATTTAAAGTCCCGCTTATAGATGAGGGTGTTCTTCGCACGATCGATACTGATCGTGATCGCCAGCGAACCCACGTTGTCCGGATCGTTCACGGGAAAAGGCCGCTCCGGATTATCTAGCTCAAAACCATTAGGGAGAGCGATCGTCAATTCGTCAGTCTCTGACCAGGGATATGGAAAAAACACTCCGAAAGATCGGGAGTTGCTCGAGAACATAGCGTTTCTTCCATGCTCAAAAACACCCGGCTGTAGAAAGATACGGGATCCCGTTTTCGAAGCGTAGTTCGGGATAACAAGTTTATAGCGCTGGATGAGCGGCTTATTAGGATCCCTTAAATTTTCGATCTTTATCTCGCTGACCTCGGCTGTCCCCTTGGTTTCCCGAACTTCTTCAGAAAGGAATTTTTCGAGCGATTCGTGGGGTTCTTCCCAGTTTGACTGGCGATAGGCGTGAGCCGGCTGTCCGGTCATGTGCACCTCTACCGTCCCTTCCAGTGCCCCTTCCTCATTCAGCTTAAATGTGCCCTTTCGCTTGTAGTGGTTCTTCGTTCTGTCCGCGATCGGCGTCTTCATCCAACGCTGGCTATCTTTACTGACCAAAAGAGCCCAGGAGTCTTCGTCATGCCAAGGAATCATTCCAAACGGAAGGAACGGGTCGCCCGGGTTAAAGAACATGACCCCATCATCCGTTGTCACGGCGATCGCCGAATGGTGAAGCAGCGACTCATTTGCCATGTTCGGGTCAAAGAAGATCTCGCTTTTGTTGCCCGTATAGACGAAATGCGTGTCCATCCCCAAAGAGCTGGCCAACGCCGCAAAGAGCCAGTCCACGAGTCCCGGTGCGCGGGCCTCTTTGCTTTCGAGGATATCGGCCATCGTCTTGATCTCTTTGCCTTTCTTGAGCGGCTGCTCAGGGATAGAGGGGTCGTAGGCGAGATTCTTGATCTCTTTCTGGCAGAAATCGTAAAGCCGCCGGAGTTTCTCTTCCGGTGTTGTTGCGCCGGCGGTTATCGCCTGCGCAGCTTTTGTGACAGCGGAATCTTCTTTCAAGATGATGTCAAGGGTTTGCCGACGCTCCATGGCGTACGACCCCCAATATAGGGTCGGGACCTTCGGGTCTTTAATTATTACGTTGAAAGTCGTGCCGGAGGTCCACTGAACACGGACCCGTGTCGAGGTGAGCAGCAGCCACGGCCTTACTGTGTCTTCCGGGGGCATACGCGGCTCACTCTTAAATGACGGGACATTGTGCCTCGCCGCACGCCAAAAATTCTTGGCCTGCTTTTGAAACTTAAAATCGCTGAGGTTATACGCTTGATACTGGGGGTCCCGCTTGCCGTACGGCTTATACCAATAGACGAGTTCGCGTACCGGTATATCTCGCTGCAGAGGCAGCCTCATACCGGAGGCACCGGCCTCATCGACCGCCTCGCGGTATTTATATTCAACAATAGACCCCGGTTCAAGATTCGGAACGGCAAACGATTTTGCCTTGACCTTAACACCGCTGGCTCGTACGATCTCACGGTCAAATATATCCTTTTTCCCGATCTCGGTCGTCGACCCGTCAGGCCGTGTTACCCGTGCCGCAAGGTTCTTGATCTTCACCCCTTTAACGTAAGGGATGTCGAAGCGGCTATACTTTTCCCGGCCTCTTTCGTTAAATATCTTGACCCGTACATAATGCGAAATATCCACGTCGTCCGAAGAGCTGTCGTCGACCCGAATGTCCCAAAATAGTGCTTCCGCATCTGCATCGGGTTCCACGACGGCCTTTTCGGCCTGCAGATCCTCCGGAGCTATTGGCCGCCAGTTTTTTTCCTGAGCATTGATCGTCCCGACTAGGCCGAGGGCTGCAAAAAACGCAAAAATAGCCTGCAGCGCAAGCCGGGTGGACAAAGATTCTTTCATACAAACCTCGATTTTTAAGTTTCTTACTCAGGAAACCGCAGGCTTTTCGGGTGATGTCTCAGTGCTTGCGGAAGAAGATCTACGGGGATCAACTATGTTTGAGTAGAGCAAGTTTACTCGAAAATGCTCAGCAAGAGCAACATTTTTTTATACTTTTATAAGTTAGGGTTTTCTGAGCCTTCCGGAATGGTTATAGTTTGGAAAGGAAAAACTTCAATTATCAAGGGGGAAGAGCAAGCGGAAAATGGCTAAGAAGGAGCCGATCTTTGACGTCGAAAAGGCAAGGCAGGCGATCGAAAAAGGACGCCGCGGTAAGTGGTGGCGGCGGCGAGGCCGTACGGCGAAGACCTTTTATTACATTGACCATACAGGCGAGCGGATCAAAGACGAGGCCGGCCTAGAGAGGATCCGAGCCCTGGTAATTCCGCCGGCGTGGAAACATGTCCGTATTTGTCCGTTTCCGAACGGACGTTTGCAGGCGGTGGGGATGGACGGGACGGGCCGCGTGCAGTATCTCTATCACGCAAAATATGCCGAGAAACAGCAGCGCAAAAAATTTGAGAAGATCGAGCGGTTCGGCGACCATCTTCCCAAGCTGCGAAAGGTGACCACCGAGCACCTAGGGCTTGACGGAATGCCGCGTGAAAAGGTGCTTGCGGTAATGATGCGGCTTATAAACTCGCTTTACATTCGCGTAGGTACCGAAAAGAGCGCCAAGCACTATAAGACCTTCGGCATCACGACTCTAAAAAACAAGCACCTAACCATCGGCCGGAAAGGAAAGCTCACCTTTGATTACGTCGGGAAAAGCCATGTAAAGCATCGCAAGGTCGTTGTCGATGAGGACCTGGCAAAGATACTCAAACAACTGAAGGAACTCGGCCGTGCCGGAAAGCTATTTAATTATGTAAACGGCGAGGGCAAGGTCCGGCCGGTCAAACCCGGGGACATAAATCAATATCTTAAAGAAGCGACCGACGAGGAATTTTCTACCAAGGATTTCCGGACGTGGGGCGGTTCGCTGTTGGCCGCGGTCCACTTTGCGGAGGTGGGCTGTTGCGAAGATGAAAGCGAACGCAAAAGCAGGATAGTTAACGTAGTTAAGAACGTGGCAGAGGAGCTAGGCAACACACCCGCCGTCTGCCGCAGCTCTTATATCCATCCGAAGGTAATACGCTCATATGAGAAAGGCATAACGATCGACGAGTTCACACCCAAAAAGTCGCGGCGCATCCGGGCAAGGCTTGACGAGCCGGAACCGGAAGAGGCCGCGTTGATCAAGCTTTTTAAGAACTCGGGTTCATAGGCCACGTCCGCTAATCGAGGTGCGGAACGCTGTGCTATAATCACCGGTTAATCCGTTAAAATAAAACACTTTTTCTGACAGGAGAGACCAGATGGCTGTTGATTACAGTAAGATACAGGAACTTTTGGGCGAAGAGGCCGAAACGCTTCTCTCGCACGTATCGAAGACAATATCAAAAGACGAACTTTATTTACCAGGCGGCGATTTTGTAGACCGCGTGGTGTCGCAATCTGACCGCAATCCCGGCGTGATGCGCAGCATGCAGACGCTCTTTGACCACGGCCGGCTGGCCGGTACCGGATATCTTTCCATATTGCCGGTGGACCAGGGGATCGAGCACTCGGCGGGTGCCAGTTTTGCCCCGAACCCGCAATACTTCGATCCCGAGAACATCGTAAAGCTCGCGATCGAGGGCGGCTGCAACGCCGTTGCTTCGACATACGGAGTGCTCGGTTCTGTCGCCCGCAAATACGCGCACAAGATCCCCTTCATAGTTAAGATCAACCACAACGAGCTCCTGACGCTGCCCAATAAATTTGACCAGGTAATGTTCGGAACTATTGAACAGGCTCGCAATATGGGAGCTATCGCTGTGGGAGCGACGATCTACTTTGGTTCGGAGGAGGCCACGCGTCAGATCACCGAGGTCTCAGAGGCATTTGCTTACGCACATGAGCTCGGAATGGCCACCATACTCTGGTGCTATCTCCGCAATCCCAAATTCAAGACCGCGGAAGGCGATATGCACACGGCCGCCGACCTTACGGGCCAGGCGAACCATCTCGGCGTTACCATCCAGGCAGATATCATTAAACAGAAGCTGCCTGAGCGAAACGGCGGTTACAACTCGCTCAATATCGAAAGCAGCTATGGCAAGACCAACAAGAAGGTTTACGAAGAACTGACAACCGATAACCCGATCGATCTGGTCCGCTATCAGGTAGCGAACTGCTACATGGGACGGGCGGGATTGATAAACTCAGGCGGCGAATCAAAGGGTTCAAGCGATCTGGCAGACGCTGTACGTACCGCGGTCGTGAACAAACGCGGCGGCGGGACGGGACTGATATCAGGCCGGAAGGCGTTCCAGCGGCCGATGTCGGAGGGTGTGGAGCTTCTCAATGCCATTCAGGACGTGTATCTAACCCGGCAGATCAGCGTGGCCTAACCCCCTGATAAATGCATAAACGAGAGCGGCCTGCGATGGCCGCTCTTTTCTTTTTGGAACTTTCCTCGGGCGATGACCGTTTCCTAGATCTAGTCACAAACGACGTCGTCGCGGTGTTCTATTTGAAAAGCCTTACCGGGAGAGTCTTATGAATTTTCGAAACATCCTATCCGTTCTTTGCCTGATCCTATCTCTGTCCGCCGTTGCCATCTTCCAAACGAACCCGTCGTCGAAAAAATCGGATGCGGCCGCCTGGCGGGCTGACCTTAAATATATGGCCGAGCAGATCGTGGCCGTGCACAAGGACCCGTTTCACAAGGCCTCTCGCGAGGAGTTCAACACTGCCGTTGCCGAACTGGATGCAAGGATACCATCGATGGCCGATCACGAGATCGTCGTTGGGATGATGCGATTGGTGGCGATGATCGGCGACGGCCACACGGGCCTGCGTTGGGGCACCATCGCAACTGACGGTGTGCTGCCGCTCCGCTTTTATCACTTTGAGGATGGTGTTTACATTCGGAATGCAGCGAAGCCGCATGAGGAATTAGTCGGATCGAAGTTGCTCGCCGTAAACGGCGTGCCGACGGACGCCGCGTTAAAGCGCATCGAGCCGATCGTTTGGCGCGATAATCCGATGGGGATAAAGTCGACGGCCTCCGCATACCTCTCGGTGCCGCCCATACTTCACGCTCTCGGGCTCGCCTCATCACGGGATCGGGCAAGCTTTACTGTGGTAAAGGATGGTGTGGAGGAAACGGTCGAACTGGCCCCGGCCGCACCACTCAGCGAACTGTGGAATCCGCCTTCCGATTGGGCAACCGCCCAAAAACAAGGGGTCGCCACGCCGCACTGGCTGCGTTCCAACACTGAGAATTTCTGGTTCGAGTACTTACCTGCGTCGAAAACCTTTTACATCCAGTTCAACGCGGTGCAGAATAAGCCGGATGAAACCGTCGAGGCTTTCTTCAATAGGGCATTTGAGGCGGCCGAAAGATCAGAGGCGGACCGGCTGGTACTTGATATGCGCAATAACGGCGGCGGCAACAATTATCTTAACCGTCCGCTAACGATAGGTGCGATCAGATCGCGGTTCAACAAGCACGGCAAGTTTTTTGTGATCATCGGGCGAGAGACATTTTCGGCCGCACAGAACGCGGTCAATGACCTTGAAAAGTTTGCCGAGGCGATCTTTGTGGGAGAGCCCACGGGCGCGTCGCCGAATCACTTTGGCGACGCCCGCCAGATCACATTGCCCAACAGCGGGATCCGCCTGCAGGCGTCGACCCTATGGTGGCAGGACAAGGACCCGCGAGACGATCGGATCTGGAAAGCTCCAGACATCGCCGCAGACCTGACCATCGAGCATTTTATAAACGGCCGCGACCCGGCGATGGAAGCGATATTGAACTACCGGCCGGCCGAGACGATCGATCAGATCGTCGCCGAGGCCCGCGCGACGGGGGATCTGGAACGCCTGATAACCCGTTATAAAGCATTTCGCTCTAACCCGAACCATAAGTACATTAATACGACAACGATAATGAACCGTGTCGGCAATTACCTGCTGAGCGCCGACCGGGCGGATGATGCGCTACGGATCTTTCTGATCAATGCGGAAGACAATCCGTCGTCGGGCATTGTTTATCAGAGCCTTGGGGACGTCTATGCGGCAAAAGGCGATAAACAGAAGGCCCTTGAAAACTATAAAAAGGCCGTGAGCCTGGATCCCAAACTCACGGCCTCGGCCGGTGCTGTAAAAGCTCTAAGCAAAAAGTAATTACTTTTTGGAAACATCGCGATAGATCGTCTCGATCCAAGCCGGGGTCTTGATGAAACCCGACCCGGCCTTGGCAAAGCGTTCGGGCAGGCCGTCAGCCTTGAGGCCTTCGAGCGTCTTGCCGGCCTTCATCCCGTCCTCGACGATCTTTACAGAGTCGGTGATCAGGGAGTGATATTCTTTTAGATCGTTGAGGGTGGCAACAGGGCCGTGTCCGGGAATGATCTTCGCGTCGGCGGGGATCTCTCTGATAAGGGCCGCGATGTTAGCCATGAGCCCTCTGACGCTCCCGCCGCTATCCAGGTCGACGAAGGGAAATGCTCCCACAAAAAAATCGTCGCCGAGATGCACCACGTTTGAATTCACAAAGAAAACCACGGTGTCGCCATCGGTGTGTCCACTTGGATAATGCACCAATTGCACCTCTTCGCCGTTAATATACACCGTCATCGTTTCCGCGAAAGTGATAACCGGCCAGGCTATTTCAGGTGACGGAGCGATGCTGCGCCCGAACAGCGTGTTGGTCTGTGACATCCGCTTACGGACATTCGCGTGGGCAATGACCACCGATTCCTTCCCGAAGAATTCGTTCCCTTCGGTATGGTCGCCGTGCCAATGGGTATTGAGGATATATTTAGGTGTCGCCGAGCCGAGTTCCTTGAGCGCCGCCGCAAGCTTTTCGCTCACCTTTCGATATTCGTCATCGACCAGCAATATGCCGTCCGGCCCGGTCAGAGCGGCGATATTGCCCCCGCCGCCCTGCAGCATAAAGATCTTGTCGGTGACCTTCGTCGTCTTGAAATCCTGGACCCGGACCGGATAGTGGGTTCCATCGCCGTGCCCGCTTGCACCGATTACACACATCGCTACCGTCAGGAATATGGAAATCGTTCGCTTCATCGCCGCTCCTCCTAACTAATTCAAAATTTTGAGCATTATACCCTATTGCCGATGGCCCATTTCAAACGTACCTGCCACCGCCGATAGAATACGCCCCGGTCAGGAAGGGGTTCGTCGCGCGTTCACGGCCGACGGTCGTTTCGCGGCCATGGCCCGAATGCACCACAGTTTCGTCGTCCAGCGACATGATGTTCGAAGTGATCGACTCGATCAGCTGCTCATGGTTCCCACCGGGCAGGTCCGTACGCCCGATCGAACCTTCGAAGAGGCAATCGCCCACGATCGCGTGCCTTTCGTTGAGTTCGGCGAGGATCACATGGCCGCGCGTATGGCCGGGACAATGCCTTATCTCAAACGTAAGATCGCCGACACGCAGGTGCTCGCCGTGTTCAAGGTTTCGAGTGATCTTGGGCGGCGGGCCGAAGTCCATGCCTAGGACCTTGAGCTGTTCCGGCTGCATTCCCAGCAACAGGGGCTGCTGCGGCAATGCGTAATAAAGGTCTTCATCGTCTTTGTGAAGCAGGATCTCGGCATCGGGAAACTCCTCGTGGATCGCTCCGGTCCCACCAACGTGGTCGAGGTGCCCATGGGTCAACACGACCGCATGGAGCGCAAGTACATTATCCCGTATGAAGCGGGTTAATTCCGTAGACGGCGAACCCGGATCAATACAGATGGCGTGGCGTGTTTTCTCACAGAAAACGACGCGGGTGTTCTGCTGAAATGCGGTCAGGACAAACTTCTGAATCTTCATACTTCTCTAAATCTATCGAGATACGGCACGGGGTCAAACGGCTCACGCATTCGGCCGTTAAGTATGAACGTGATCGCGTCGCGGAACATGGAGGCGTTAGGCCGGCCGGTAAAGCAAGGCGTTTCGCTATCGTTGAGGCTAAGGTACATTGTCAGGGCGCTCATCAGCATCCATAGGAGCGTCTCCTCGCGGGTGCCTATGGGATTGTGACGAATGATCGACTCTCGATCGTCGTAGATACCGCCCGCGATCCGTTTAAACTCCGCCTCAGTGATCAAATGCATACATAAAATTAGAACATAATCCGAAATTCGTGCACAATGCATCGAAATCGAACGGCTAATTTTGAACGAATCTGTGAATCCGTACGAATAGCGAACGGCTGGCCGGTAGCGGATGCGTGCTCCTGCAGGGCCGAACCCCCAATTTACCGAGCGAAAAACTTTTTTCGACAGGTGCCGTTTTGTGGCACACCCGTTGCTTAATACTATTGCAACGGAAGGTAGTACTTGAAAATCGAAAGGCCGACTGAAGGAACGCTCGGAAGATACGAACAAGGGGCAGGTGAACGGAGAGAGCGTCTTTATACTTGTCGGCTTTTCAATAGTTTGGGAAATGGCTCGGATTGCTTGGGGGAAATCTTCGAGTGTGGGCACGAAGACTAAGTCGGGCCATTTCCCATCTTTAATTCTCGATCTCCAAAGTTTGGTCTTTGAAAATTGGTGTCCGAATGACTCTACATCTTCAAATTATAGGGTGAACATTGATCTACGATTAACTCCCACTCCTTCTACTTGAGCTTTCGGATCTCGATTTTCAAAAAATGCCGGTCACTTTCATTGGTGACCGGCATTTACTTTTTAAACATTTCGCCCGGTTAGTTCATTTCCTCATACATCAGGTAGTGGGACCGCTCCATCCCGACCTTTTCATAGACGTTCTGTGCCTTTGTGTTTTCGGACTCTACGTAGAGTCTGAACCCGCAGACATTTTCCGCAGCCGCGGCTCGCTCCTTTACCTCAGAATACATCATCGAATAAAGCTTACGGCCCCTCGCCTCCGGTATGACATAAACGCTTTGTATCCACCAGACCCACGCGTTACGCCAGTCACTCCACTCATATGTGACCATCAGTCCGCCGACGATGGCCCCTTCGTCTTCGGCAACGATATAAAAGCCCCGTCCGCCGCCGTCGAAAACGGCACGGACCCCGGCGGCGATCGTTTCCGGATCGAGCCGCCGACCCTCGGTTTCCAATGCCATGGCCTGATTAAAATCGATCAGAGCATCGGCATCTTGAACGGTCGCTTGTCGTATCTTCATAAGCTGCTTGACGAACCGGTGTCCGCCCTCTAACCTAGAATGTTTTGCCCACGGGGCATTCGCTATCTATGGATCTTCGCATACTTTATCACGGAAACTGTTTCGACGGGGTTTCGTCGGCAGCTATCTTTACCAGGTTTTACCTCAGCGCGATAAGGCCGGGGGCCGTCGTCGGATATACCCCGACTATGCATCGAGCGGGCAATGCATTTGACCGCAACCAACTCGACGGCGATGAAAATGCGATAGTCGATTTTAAGTATTGCGCCGACGACAGGCTCACTTGGTGGTTCGATCATCATCAATCAGCCTTTCTTTCCGAAGAGGATGAACAGCACTTTCGGGCAGACACCTCGGGCAAGAAGTTTTTAGATACGACATCGGCCTCGTGTGCCGAATTCATTGCCCGCATAGCAAAAGAGCAGTTCGGTTTTGAAGACCCGCACTTAGCGGAACTGATCGAATGGGCACACATCATCGACGGAGCATTTTATGAATCGGCCGCGCAGTGTGTAGAGCTTCGCTCGCCCGCGCTCAAGCTGATGCAGCTGATCGAGGGCGAGAAAGAGCCGGAGTTCGTAGCCAGGATCATCGAGTGGCTGACGGAGCGAACACTCAGCGAGATAATCGAAATGCCGGAAATACGCGAGCGGCTTGACCCGATCCTCGAGGCACACTGGGCGAGCGTTGAAACGATAAAGCAGCGTTCCGAATATGAGCGGGGAGTCGTCACATTCGACCTGATCGGCACCGGTATCGAAGGCTATAACAAATTTATCCCCTACTACTTTTTTCCGGAGACGACATATAACGTCTCGCTTAGCCAAAGCTCATTCCGGACCAAGATCTCCGTTGGCTCAAACCCATGGGCGCCGCGTCCGCGGGTGCATAATATCGCAGAGATCTGCGAACGCTATGGCGGCGGGGGACATGCCGTAGTCGGCGCCGTCTCACTAGCGCCGGACGAGGTCGATCTCGGGCGCAGGTATATGGACGAGATCGTTAAGGAACTGCAGTTCGAAGATTAAAGAGCCGAGAGTTTTCGCCCGCCGCGTGATTTATTACACTAGCGGTATGGAATGGAAGATCTTCGGAACGGCGTTTCTGACCCTTTTTCTTGCTGAACTCGGCGATAAGACCCAGCTTGCCGTCATCATGTTGTCGAGCAAGACCGAGTCAAAGCTCGCGGTCTTTCTCGGCGCCAGCGCCGCTCTGGTACTCGTTTCGCTGATCGCCGTTCTCGTCGGCGGTGTCTTGAGCCAATATGTGCCTACCGAATGGCTGCAGCGGATAGTCGCCGTCGCCTTCATTGCCGTGGGGATCCTTATGCTTGCGGGCAAGCTCTAGGCTGCCGCGGGTTTCCTCTTTAATCTGTCCGCAAATTTCTGTCGGAACTTTGCCACCTTTGGTGCAACCACCGCAGCACAATATGGCTGATTCGGATTATTCGTGAAATACTCCTGGTGGTAATCCTCCGCCGGCCAGAACTTGTCAAAGGCGGCCACCTCAGTAACGATCGGGTTGTCGTAAACACCCTCTATCGTAACCTCGTCGATCACCTCTTCTGCGATCTTTTTCTGTTCCTCTGTATGGTAAAAGATCGCCGAGCGGTAAGACGTGCCGATGTCGTTTCCTTGACGGTTCAAAGTTGTCGGATCGTGAACAGAGAAAAAGACTCGCAATAGGTCCCGGTAACTCAGAACCTCGGGATCGAAGGTGACCTGCACAACCTCTGCATGGCCTGTCATTTCGGCACAAACTTCCTGATATGTAGGGTTTTCCTTGTGCCCGCCGGAGTAACCGGATACAACATCCGTCACGCCCTGCAGATCATCAAAGACTGCCTCCACACACCAAAAACATCCCGCACCCAATGTAGCTGTTTCCGAATTATTCGAATTCATATAACGCCTATTTCATTTATTCAGCATGCTGTCTCTCGAGATTGAGCTGAAGTCCATCAGTAATTCCATGGTGAAAAGATCACATAAAGTAGAACGACTAAAAATGCTATGACCATAGTCCAAAGAGCTTGCGATCTTATCGCAAGCGCCTCCCAATGTATTTCGTCTTCGAGTATCGGTCGTAAGTGATATTGATTCCAAGCGACCAAATGCAAAACGAAAATTACGGTAAAGAGCAAAAGTATCTCTAGAATGAACAAACGAGTTGCTGGATATGCCCTATCGATGTAGAACGAGGGTACCAGAGTGATCACGAATAAAATAGATCCAATCCGCAACCTCAACGCCTCATTTAGAGCATCTATATTTCGATCCTCGATCTCAACAAGTTCGTCGATCCCGTCGCCGCTATATGGGATTCCGCACTTGTCACAAGCCGACCGCGCCGAGCTGATCGTCGAAGCACAATTCCGGCATAAGACGAAATTCTCCTTTGGCAAAATGCTTTTCACAAGCGGCTTTCCAACACCTCGAACAGAAACTCAAAGATCTCAACGCTCCGCCTGGCCTCGTCTACCGTTTCGCCCCAGGTGTAAAGGCCGTTACGGCGAACCATTATGGCGCGGGTCGCGGGGGTCTCCACAAGCACATTTTCCACGACATGGGCGAGGGCGACCAGATCAGGCGAATTATCGACTATCGGAATGCTCTCCGAATGCTCGTGCGTCTCGACCCCCGGCAGCCCTTTGAGTGCGCCGTAACCTTTGAGCGTTATCGACCCGTCAGTATAAAGAGCATCCGAGAGGACAACGCCCGCTACGCTTTGGGAAAAGAGTATGCACCTCGCCTTGGGGCGCAACCGATAGATCGTCAGATGCAGGAGGCTCTCGTCCGAAGGCCGGCCGAAGCCTTGTAAGATCTCGGCATCATCGTCGATCTCGAGAAAGTTCGTATCGTCGAGCGTCGCCTTTTCATCCCCGGCCGAAGTGATGCATAAGCGCATCGGCCGTCGCGCAAGCAGCACACTAAAGCTGCCGCAGGCGCCCAAGACCCAACGACGCCGATAAAATTCGATCGCGGTCTCAGTAAGTTCCCGAACCGGATCGGGCGGCCTCAATGCGTCTGCCATTGCACGTTATTCCTCGTCCTGCCGTAACTTATCAAGCACGCCGCGGTCCTCGAGTGTTGTGACGTCACCCGCTACGTCCGACCCCGAGGCGATATCCCTCAACAGCCTCCGCATTATCTTGCCCGAACGTGTTTTGGGCAGGGCTTCGGTAAATCTGAGGTCATCCGGCCGAGCTAACGCACCGATCTCTTTCACAACATGCGCCTGCAGCTGCTCTTTAAGTTCGGGGCTCGGCTCTCTGTCACCTTCGAGTGTGACAAAGGCCGCGATGGCCTGGCCTTTCAGTTCGTGCGGACGTCCGACAACGGCGGCCTCAGCGACCGCCTCGTGCGAGACCAGTGCCGATTCGATCTCGGCCGTCCCAAGCCTATGCCCGCTCACGTTGATGACGTCATCGACGCGGCCCATTATCCAGAAATAGCCCCGCTCATCACGGCGGGCACCGTCACCCGCAAAATATGAATGCGGTATCTCTGACCAATAAGTCTGTTTATACCGCTCGTCGTCGCCGTAAAGAGTTCGCAGCATCGAGGGCCACGGGTGCTTTATCACCAGATAACCGCCCTCGCCGGCGCCGACCGGTTCACCGCTTTTTGTTACAACATCAACGATGATACCCGGTAAGGGAAGAGTAGCGGTTCCGGGCACGGTCGGCGTTGCACCCGGCAGCGGCGAGATCATGATCGCGCCCGTCTCGGTTTGCCACCACGTGTCGACGATCGGGCACCGCCCCTTGCCGATCACCTTGTGATACCACATCCATGCCTCGGGATTTATCGGCTCCCCCACCGACCCCAAAAGCCTGAGGCTCGACAGGTCGTGCTTCAGAGGGTGCTGCTCACCCCAGCGGATGAACGCACGTATCGCGGTCGGAGCTGTATAGAGGATATTGATCTTGTGGCGGTCGATCATATCCCAGAAGCGGTCCGGGCCCGGGTGGTTCGGGGCCCCTTCGTACATGAACACGGTGGCACCGAGGGCAAGAGGCCCATAGACGACATAGCTGTGCCCGGTCACCCAGCCGATGTCGGCGGTGCACCAATAAATATCGTCATCTTTTATATCGAAGACGACCTTGGTGGTATATGTCACCTGTGTCAGGTATCCGCCGGTCGTATGTAAAATGCCTTTTGGTTTGCCCGTTGTCCCGGAGGTATAGAGTATGTACAGGGGATGCTCGGAATCCAGTTCCTCGGCGGGGCAGTTATCATCTACGGTCTGCATCAGTTCGTGCCACCAGTGATCCCGCCCCGGGGACATCGAAATCTTTTCGCCCGTGCGTTTAAGTACGATGATGTTCTCAACGGTCGGAGTATCGGCTGACGCCTCGTCAACAATTTCTTTGAGCTTGATCGTCCGACCGCGGCGATAGCCCCCGTCAGCCGTTACAATTACTTTGCATCCGCCGTCGTTTACCCTGTCCCTGATCGCGTCGGCCGAGAAGCCGCCGAAGATGACGGTGTGGGTGGCCCCGATCCGGGCACATGCGAGCATCGCGATCGCCAGCTCAGGGACGAGCGGCATGTAGAGCGCGACTCGATCGCCGGTTGCGACGCCCATCTTTTTAAGGACGTTCGCAAATTTCGAGACCTCGGAATGGAGCTGGAGATAGGTTAGCGTACGCTGTTCACCAGGCTCGCCCTCCCAGATGATCGCTGCCTTGTTCCGCCGCCACCCGCTGAGGTGGCGGTCGAGGCAGTTGTAGGCGATGTTGATCTTGCCGCCGACGAACCACTTTGCGAACGGTTCGTTCCATTCGAGCACCGTATCCCACTTCCTAAACCAGTGAAGCTCTTCCGCCCGTTCGGCCCAAAAAGCCTCGGGGTCGGCCGCGGCACGGCGGTATAGCTCCTCATATTCCTCAAAGCTTTTTATATGAGCATTTGCAGAGAATTCTGCAGGCGGTGGAAAAACGCGGGATTCACTCAGGATCGATTCTATCTCAGCATGGTCCGGCATATCGACAAGTATAGAACGCGCCGCCCGCGGAATGAAAATACGAGCCGCCTGACCCTCTACTTTGTATTCAAACCGTGTCCCTGTAGAATTTCGGTGTCTCGCCGATTATGCCGCTTCTGGAAATGCGAAACATCGTTAAGGAATTCCCCGGAGTCCGTGCGCTCGACGGCGTTTCTTTCGCACTGACGGAGGGCGAGATACATGCACTGGTCGGTGAGAACGGCGCAGGGAAATCGACGCTGATGAAGATACTTGCCGGGGCGTATCCGCACGGCACATTTACCGGCGACCTGCTCCTGCGGGGCAAGCCCTTGAGGTTTTCATCGGTCAAAGATTCGACCAATGCCGGGGTCGGGATGATCTTTCAGGAACTTTCCCTGGTCAAGGAGATGTCGGTGGCCGAGAATATTTTTCTCGGCCGCGAGCCCCAGAGTCTTGGCATTATCGATCGCCATCGGATGGAGCACGATGCCGCAGCGGCACTCAGCCGGCTGGGCTTGGCGATAGATCCGCGAATGCCTGCGGGCTCGCTCGGCATCGGGGGCCAGCAGATGGTCGAGATCGCCAAGGCGCTCACGCATAACGCCAAGATCCTTGTGCTTGATGAGCCGACGGCGGCACTGACCGAGACGGAGGTCGAAGCGCTTTTCGATATCCTTCGCTCGCTGCGAGAAAGCGGCGTCGGGTTGATCTATATTTCCCACAAGCTGGATGAGGTGTACCGCATTGCTGACCGTATTACGATACTCAGAGACGGCAGAGCGGTTGGGACCTACCCTGCCTCTGAGCTCGAATCGGATAAGCTTATCGCCGCGATGGTGGGCCGTGAGGTGGGCGACGTTTTCCCGGCCGAGCGCCACACCCCGGGCGAAACTGTGCTCGAGCTCCGCGACCTGACCGGACGGGCGGCAGGGTCTCCTCGAAACGCTATTGAAGGGATCAGTTTTTCCCTGCGAGCCGGCGAGGTCTTGGGTATCGCAGGGCTGATGGGTGCGGGACGCACTGCCCTTCTGAGTGCCATATTCGGAGCGTTTGACGGCACGGTCACAGGCTTGGTGTTCATCCGCGGCCGCCGAGCAGCGATCAACTCGCCTCGCGACGCCATCCGCCACGGCATCGCTTATGTAACGGAAGACCGCAAACGGTTTGGACTCGTCTCCGGACAAAGCATCGCGCGGAATATCACGCTTGCCGCGCTCCCGCGTGTTGCAGGGGGATTTATCACCGATAATGTTCGCGAGCATGCTGCCGCTGCCGGGCCGATGGCCTCACTTGGTGTCCGGCCGGGCGAGCCTGGCGCCGACGTTGCAAATCTTTCAGGCGGCAATCAGCAAAAGGTCGTCTTGGCAAAATGGCTTCTGACCGAGCCACGCATTCTGCTGCTGGATGAGCCGACTCGTGGCATCGATGTTGGTGCGAAACAGGAGGTTTACGCCGAGATAAACCGCCTTGCAGCCGAAGGGCTTGCGATACTTCTGGCGTCATCTGAATTGCCCGAGGTGCTCGGCCTTTCGGATCGCATTATCGTGCTTCGCGAGGGCCGTGCGGCGGCCGAATTCACCCGCGACAACGCCACCGCTGAGGAAGTGATGGCCGCGGCAACCGGCGGGCAATAACGTTATGGCATCTGTGAAACCGGGATACAACTCCGCTGCTCTTCGGGCCTACATCATGATCGCGGTTCTCGCCGCTATTTGGGCCTATTTCCATTGGGCGACGAACTCGATATTCCTGACACCGCGGAACTTGTCGAACCTGATGACGCAGATGTCGGTAACGGGGATACTGGCGGTTGGGATGCTGATGGTCATCGTTTCGGCCAACATCGACCTCTCAGTCGGTTCGCTGCTCGGTTTTGCGGGCGGTATAGCGGCCTACTCACTTGCATTCCTCGACCTCGGAGTGCCGGCGAGCATCGCGATCGCGCTAGTCGCAGCCGTTGCAATCGGCCTGTTTCAGGGAGCTCTTGTCGCATACCTGAATATCCCGGCATTTATCGTTACGCTAGGCGGACTGCTTATTTGGCGAGGCGCGGTCAAATGGCTGATCGCAGGAAACACGGTCCCGGTTTCTGAAGACTCGTTCAAGGTCTTTGGCCAAGGCAATTTGCCGCCGGCCGCGGGTTGGGTACTTGCGGGGATCGGGATCGCGCTCGCTGTCTTCTTTATTATGCGGTCGGCTCGTTCCGCCCGCCGCTACAGCAATACCGCAGGCTACGGCGCGGCAACCGTCAAGGCTGGTATCGCAGTTACCGTGATCCTCGGGTTTATCTTCGTGATGAACTCGTATCAGGGAGTTCCGGTCCCGGTCCTGATCTTTGTTGCCGTTGCGCTTATTGGGGCGTTCCTCACAAATTCGACCACGTTCGGCCGATACCTCTACGCGATCGGCGGAAATGCCGAGGCCGCCCGGCTGTCAGGCATAAATAACAAGCGTAACGTTGTAATTGTCTTCGGCATTCTCGGTGCGCTTTGCGGCATCGCGGCGATGATCTTCACCGCTCGCGTCGGCAGCGCCGCGCCCGATGCCGGGGTGTTGAAGGAACTGGATGCGATCGCCGCATGCGTCATCGGCGGGGCGTCTTTGATGGGCGGACGCGGCACCATATTCGGGGCGTGTTTGGGAGCGCTGATAATGGCGAGCCTCGATAATGGAATGTCGCTGCTCAGCGTGCGCGATTTCCTGCAGGATATTATCAAAGGGTCGATCCTGGTCGCGGCGGTCGGCATCGACATCTGGGGAAGGCGGCACAGCTAAGGATGTCGAACACCTTTGCGGAAAGATATCGGTGGGCCGCGGAGATCCTCGATCCCCATCCAGGTGAAGAGCTACTTGAGATAGGCTGCGGAACAGGCGAGGCGGCGGATCTTATCGCAACGATCGAGCCGAAATGCAGGGTCACCGCGATCGACCGCTCAGCCAAGATGGCGGCTGCAGCAGAGCGGCGTAACGCCGCCCATATTGACGCGGGCCGAATTTACGTCCTGAATTGCCAACTTAAAGAAAATGCGTTCGGCGATCACGCATTCGACAAGATCTTCGTCTATAACATCAACGTATTCTGGATGGATCCGGCGGAGGAACTGCGAGAGATCAAGAGGCTGCTCAAGCCGGGAGGGAAGTTCTTCTTATTTCACCGGCCGCCCCCGGGCGGGGATCCGGCAGAGTATGCTGTCGAGTTTGAAAGGAATCTGAAAAAAGTGGGGTTTGAGGTTCTTAATACCGCGATCAATTCGAATGAAAAGGTAAACGCTGTAAGCGTCACTTCTCGTCCTTAGCCGCCGATGAAGCTCATTGAACGTGCCGGCTGGACGTAATCCGGTTCGTTGATGCGGTGCCCCTTTTCTTTATGCAAAACAGCGTCGCGGATAACCTCGGCCAGCTCCTCGTCGCTAGCCCCGCTTCTAATGGGGCCGCGAAGGTCGTGCTCTTCTTGTGAAAAAAGACATGTACGGATCTGGCCGTCGGCCGTCAGGCGTATCCTTGAACAGGCACCGCAGAAGGGTTCACTGACGGGTGCGATAATGCCGATCTCGCCCGGCGCCCCGTCAGCGAATCGGTAACGCGATGCGGTCGAGGTGCCGCGGGCCCCGGCCGGCTCAAGCGGAAACTCTGCCTCGATGCTATGCAGGATCTCCCGGCCTGACACCACCATTTCACGGCTCCAGTCGTGGCCTGAATCGAGCGGCATAAACTCGATAAACCTCATCGAAATGCCGAACTCTCGCGCAAAACGGGCGAGATCGGCCACTTCGTCGTCATTCCGCCCACGGACGATCACTGAGTTCACTTTGACGGGATCAAAGCCCATCGTGCGAGCAAGATCGATCGCTGCGATCGTGCGGTCGAGTGCGTCCACGCCGGTGATCTCCGCGAATCGTTCGGATCGAAGGCTGTCGAGGCTGATAGTTATACGGTCCAGGCCCGCGGCTTTTAGCGCGGCGGCATGCTTCGCCAGATCATAGCCGTTAGTGGTGAGTGCAATATCGGCGAGTGCCGGTTTCAGACGAGCGAGTTTCTCGACGAGGAGCGGAACGTCGCGCCGGATAAGAGGCTCGCCGCCGGTTAGACGGATCTTGTCTATGCCTAATCCGACAAAGACCTTCGCGACCCGCTCCAGTTCCTCGAACGTTAAGAGCTTTTCGCGTTTCGCCCACGTCGGTTCGCCATGCGGAAGGCAATAAAAACAGCGAAAGTTGCACCTATCCGTCAGCGATATTCGCAGGTCTTTGATCGTTCGGTTGTGAGCGTCTTTTAACAAGCCAAATTTCTTTTGCCTCACTTAACAACATCGAGGAGCGTTCTGATATCTCTTAGCACAGTTTCCTTTCGCGGGCCGTCCACTTTCTCTATAATGGCGGACAGCTCTTCGAGAGATTTCTTATAATCGGCCTTCTCTTCCTCTTCACTTGGCCAGGTGCCGGAGCCCTCGTTTCCGGGGTTCTGAGCGAGGTCTGATATCAGGCCGCTAATGTTTTCCATGGCCTCGTCGCGATGCTTGCCGTTCGGAAAGCGTTTTAGATACTCACCGCTAGTGATCCGCAGCCAATAGAGAGCGCAAGGGACATAACCCTCACATTCACCGGGGACCGGATTCTCCGCCGCCATCCATGCGATATCGTCAGCGATGGGGAGGTCTTTGTACTTCTCGGCGAGGTCCCAGAATTTTTCGGACTTGACGATCCACTGGCCGGCGGGTTCGTTATAGACGATCTCGTCCTCATGCTTTTTGATGAGCGTGGCATGCGGCTCGGTTTTCTCACCGTTGAACGGTATTTCGCCCAATGCAGCTCGAAGGTCAGTGAGACGCTTTAGCTCTGCTTCGGCCTCTTTTCGGCGGTCTTGCGAGTCGGGCGAAGCGATCGGCTTTTCTGCCGCCGGCGCGTTTGCGTTTTCCTGAGCAGTCGCACAGGCGGCGGACGAGATCACAGTTAATAACGCCAGTAGAGATACCACGAAAAAATTGCTGCTCGTTTTCATTTTTTGGCCTCCTTCAGATAGCTTGCATTGCGCTTGAGTCCGCCGAGCTTTGCTCGCTTTATCGCGCTTCGCCGAAATCGTTCGACATATTCTTCGTGCGTCATCGATAGTATCTCATCCGGCGGCAGGCTTGTCTCTCCCAATCGCGGTTCGAATCGCTTTTCCTGAGTGGGCCGTTCGAACCGGTTCCAGGGGCAAACGTCCTGACAGATGTCGCAGCCATAGAGCCATCCGTCGAGATTCTCGCCGATCACCGGCGGCAGGGTTTCATCCCTCAGCTCGATCGTTCCGTATGAAATACAGCGTCGCGAATCGACCACATATGGGGCGGTGATCGCCTGTGTCGGACATGCGTCTAAACAGCGGGTGCAGGTGCCGCAGTGGTCCACGATCGGCTCGTCATACTCGTCAAAGTTCTGGTCCACGAGGATCTCGCCGAGAAAGACCCATGACCCAAGCTCTTTCGTTATAACGTTCGAATGTTTTCCGAGCCAGCCTAGCCCCGCACGTACCGCCCATGCCTTATCCATCACCGGAGCGGTATCGACGCAGATGCGACCGCGGACGTCCGGCCATTCGCCTTTTATTAGATCGAGCAGCAACTGAAGCCGCTCGCGCATAATGTCATGATAGTCGTCGCCCCAAGCGTATCGAGAAATTTTGCCCTCGGCCGAATGTTCATGGGGGGTAAAATAATTCAGAGCTACGGCGATCACCGAACGGGTTCCGGGCATCACCTCGCGAGGGTCTTTTCGGAGCTGAAGGTGCCGTTCCATCCACGACATCGCACCGTGGTTGCCGGCGTTGAGCCACTGGGTCAACCGCTCCCCCTCAGGTACGAGTTCGCCCGCCGGGGCCACGCCGGAAAGATCAAAGCCTGCCTGGGCGGCCATCTCTTTGACCCGTCGATTTATCAGCGGCATAGGTATATCTTAACGCACACGGCGGTTCGATGCTTTAATACGCAAAAAAGCCGGGCGACAGATCTGCCGCCCGGCGAAAACGGAGAAAGGAACTCTCTTAGTAGTTGAACTTGAACCCGAACTGGAATTGTCGCGGGTCGAACGCAGAGGTCGATTCGCTGAGATAGCGGCCGCCGCGACGCTGTCCGTGGGCGTTGACGACCTGATAGAAGGGGTTGGCAGCCGCCTCATTAAAGCGGTTGAACATATTAAACACCTCACCGATCAGGTCAAGGCTCATACGCTCACCAAAGCGGAACCGCTTTGTCACACGCATATCTACCGAAAAGTAGTTCCGGGTGATACCCATGTTCCGACCCAGATTGCCGTTCGCGGGGAAAACGCCCTGCAGGCAGCCCGGATCAACACCCGTTTGGCAAAGCGTCCCGTCGGACAATACCGTCGGGCGTTCGTTCGTGCTCTGGAAATCACCGTTTGCATCGCCGACGGCAAGAATATTAAAGGGCCGCCCCGAACCGAATTCAACTATCGGTGCGAACTGGAAGCCGTGTGCGAACTTCTGGAAGCCGTTTCCGTTGCTCCAGCTCTCCGGAACCCCGAAGATACCGCTGAAGACGAACCGGTGCCGCTGGTCAAAAAGCGAATCGGACCGTTCGGCACGGAAGTTGGTGTTGTCCTGCGGTTTGAGCAGCGTCTGCAGATCGCTCGAATCGTCGATCGAGTGTGACCATGTGTAGGTCGCGAAGAACTGCATGTTGTCGGAGAACCGCTTCTTAAGTTCGAGATTCAAAGCGTTGTACGAAGAGTTGCCGTCGGACATCTGTGCGTTCACGTCGGCGTATGGGTTGATCGGCCCCGGCGTCCTAACCGTTCCCTGGATCAATGCGTCGAACGTCGCCTTATCGATCGCACCTCCGGTCACGGCATTCACGAAGAAGTAGTTCGGGCCGAGCGTTCTGAAAAAGTTAGCCGCGATCGGACTGACGAACCGCTCGCCGCTGGTGTTGTTAATCGCGATCAGCCCCGGTATGACCACGGTGAACAACGGGTTGTTAGTGGTCGGCATCGGGAAGAACGCAGCGGTTGAAAGGTTCGGAGGATAGCACCCCGGTGCCGTCGGCGTCGCACTTGTGCAGCCCGGGAAAGCCGGGTTATTAAGTGCGAACCGGCGGAAGTTCTCCCGGAGAGCATCCGTGTTTACCACGTTCACATCCTGGGGATGCGCAAGATGGCGGCCGTTGACCGTAATGTAGTTCGCCGAAAACGCCATGTCACGGCCGATCATCTGTTCGATACCTAAGTTACCCTGGATCGCGTAGGGATATTCAAAATCTTTGCTGACGTGCAGCGTGAACGGCAGGATGGGACCAAAGCCCGTGAAGGACGAGGGATCAAACCTTTGCTGCCCGAACAGGTAACGTGCCGACGGAGCAACGCCGGGGGTCACCACCGGGCCGCACGCCGGGGCATAGGAGCCCTGGACTCCGCAAACCGTTCCGTGAAACACCTGAAATGCGTTGAAAAGGCCCGTAGGTGAAGGCCCGCCAATGGGAAGAAGGGTCGCCTGCTGCTGCTGAGAACCATCGGCAATATTGGAGTTGAATGCCACCGCCAAGAGCGGGTGATCATAGAACATACCGGCTGCGGCTCTGAGGACGGTCCGGCCGTTGCCAAACAGGTCCCATGCCATACCAAGCCGAGGCGCCCAATTGTTCGTATCGCGCGGGAAGCCCTGTGTGACGTTCAGTGCGTCTTGTGCGGTTTGAACATCCTGGGCTGTCAGAGTAATACCGGTCAGCGGGTCCGTGAAAGGGACCGGCGGATATTCCTCGGTCAACTCGACATCGTACCGAAGGCCATAGTTAAGCGTGAAGTTGCGGAACATTCGCCACGAATCCTGAACGAAGAATGCAATGGGGCGATTCTTCAGCGTACTATTCGGATCGCCGAAACCCTGAAGGAAGACGCTCGGAAATCCGAGCCCGTAAGCTTGATTCGGTGTGAATGCCGGGCCCGCACAACCGGGGATCAATGTGCTGCAAGACTGCTGACTGAAATTGAAAAGTCCCGGGAAATTAAGTTCAAAGCTGGCGTCGCCATCGATCCAGTTCACGTCCCCGCCAAATTTAATGATGTGGCTTCCGGTCGCCCATGTGACGTTATCGCGGATCTGAAAACGGGTCTCGACGCGATCTACAGGCGAGAAAGGGTTCGAACCGATGAATCCAGTACCGGCGATCTGGTGGGCAACGCTCGGCACTTGAGAATCAAACTTTGCCTTGCGGCGTCCAAAGTTGAAGTATGCGTCGTTAACCAGGTTGTTCGGCAAAATGCTTGCGAGCGAGACCGCAACGGACGTGTCCTTTAAGTCCTGAATTCCGGTCCGCGAATAAGCATTCTGACCAAGGGTCTGGTTCTGAGACTCGTCCTGAATGCCGTTGATAGTGCTCGGGTTATAACCGAACCGCATCGAAAACCGATGGTCGCCGTTGATCTGATGATCCAGGCGAGCCGAGGTAAACGTAGTGTCTTCCGAGATCGGGAAGATCCTTCGCAGCTGAGCCAACGGGCGGAAGGCGATCAATTCACCGTCCGCATTTCGCGTTAGCGGCACCGGCATTCCCGACAGTACGAATCGGCCGCCGACGATCTGTCCCTGCGGGACGCCTAGCCCCGGAAGGAAGTTGATCAGAGAGCTCGCACCGTTCAAAGCAGTCTGACTGCCGATCGACGCGAGATGGGCATAAGCGATCGCCACCGACGGATTCGTCATCAGCGTCGACTGTATGTAAGCCGCCTGTGCAGGGGTCAGATTTGTAAACGTCTGCGCCAGGGGTAGAAAAGGAGCACCGATCGTTACGCTCTCGGTCGCATTGCCGATGATGTCAGCGGTGAAAAACGCTGATTCCTGCCGCCTCCGTTGCTCGAACGAAGTGAAAAAGAACATCCGGTCGCGCACCAGGGGGCCGCCGAACGTGAAGCCATACTGAACACGTGTATACGGCGGTTTCTTGTTCGGGTCGCCGTCGATCACCGGCGCGAACGCGTTGCGGGCCTGTATCGATTTGTGCCGGATAAAGCCGAAAACGTTTCCGCTGAAATCGTTCGTTCCGCCTTTTGTGACAACGTTGACGATACCGCCGGTCGCTCGACCGAATTCCGGAAGGTAAGAGTTTGTCGTCACCTGATATTCCTGGACCGCTTCCTGCGAGACGGTCGTCCTGGCGGCATTGATCGAGTTATCGGTAAAGTCAGCTCCGTCGACCTGGACCAGCGTCGAGCGGCCCCGCTGACCGCCGATGTTCAGCCCTGAAGTCGGAGCCGGACCGACCGGGCGGCCGTTGTCGCGTCCGACGGTCGAGATCGTAAGTGCAAATCCCGTTGCGCTTCGTTCATTGATGGGAAGATTTTCGATGCGAGCCTGTTCGATCGTGGTGGAGATGGTCGTCTTGTTCGTTTCGACGAGCTCGGCCTCGGTTCCCGTTACGGTAACGGTCACATCCTGTGCACCGATCTCCATGCCGATCCTAAGCTCGGCACTCTGGCCGACAGTCAGCTTTACGGGCGAGATCACCGTACGCGAGAACGTGTTCGCCTCGGCGACAACCTCGTAATCTCCGGGGGGAAGTGCGATGAAGGTATAGGTTCCGTCACCGCTGCTTGTCGTCGAACGAGATGCGTTCGTGCTCAAATTCCGAGCGGTTACGGTCGCCCCCGGAATGGCGGCACCGTTAGGGTCGACCACGGTACCACGAAGGTCGGCTGCGGCCGATTGCGCCTGTGACATTGCCATTCCGGCTACAGCAACGATCAAAAAGGCCACTGCGGCCGCCGAAGTAAGGTGGCGGGCAACTCGCTCAAAAACTGCTTTCATCATCATTCTCCTTGTTACTTGATACGTTTCCGTTGTCGCTTCGGCCGCCGATAGGTCGGATCGATGGTGAAGATCGATTGGCAGGGCCGTTATAATCGCAAATGTAAGAAACGTCGAGATTTGCTTTGAAATTTTTATCGCACTTCCACGGTTAAAGCAAGACAGAGACACGGATTTGCTTAAGATAACCGAATTTTCCATCGTCTCATCTATCGGGTCCATTTAGTAAACGACCGCCTCAATCTCCGGCTGCGAAACACCGTCGCGATCGCCGTGGATGCGACAAGCGGCTGTAATGCGGCCTGCCGCAAGGCAGCCGCGGCTCGGAATCGCCGCCCGAAATGCCGGGAGTGAACGGCGTCATAACGCTCGTTCAACCTCTCCGGCGATTCGATCAAACAGTCGGCAAGCAGCTTGGAACTTTGGAACGCGATAAGCATTCCGCTTCCGGTAAAGGGGTCTATAAAGGACGCTGCGTCCCCGGCGGCCACAAGATTTTCGAACCGGATCGCCGGCAGACGCCCGAACCGGCGGACGGCGACAGTCAGCCAACGCCCCACGGTGCCGGCTCCGGCTATTACCTCAAGTGCACGTGGGTTCTCGCAAATTGCCTCTTTAAGGAGCGTCTCGCCGTCCGCTCCGAATTTCCGGGCAGTTTTTGTATCTATCAAAAAGCAAAGGTTGGAAAGCCCGTTCTCGACACTGCTCAATCCGGCATACCCGCCCCGGAAGATATACATTTCACATCGTCCGGCTCTAAGCCCGGTGCCGGCCATGTGAACCTTAAATCCAAGATACGATGCCCGTTCAGGTTTGGTTTCTTCGTCGCCGGCCTCGCGACCTGCCAGGCGTCGCAGCGCAGCCGCACGGCCGCTGGCGTCAACAAATAAATCGCCTTCGAGTACGAGGCGTTCACCGCCGTGGGTGACTTCGATATTCGTTATCCGGCGATCTTCGACATTCACCCTTGCGAGCTTGCCGCCTTCGATCACCCGAACTCCCCGGTCGCGGGCGGCGTTTAGCAGCACTGTGTCCATCCGTGCACGGCTCAGGCCGAGGGCCTCGCCGCCCATCCACTCGCAAGGCACGGCTGCCGCCCGGCCGCTCGTGCTATAAAACCTGGTTTCCGTGATCGTTTGCGCCCCTTTGGCAAGCATTTCGCCCATAACACCCAGCTCTTTAAAGTGACCCACGCATTCGGGAGAAATAAATTCGCCGCAGAGCTTCTCGCGGGGAAATATCTCCTTTTCGATCAGGGTGACTTCGTGTCCGGCGCCGGCACACCTGATCGCAAGGCTCGAACCGGCCGGGCCGCCTCCGGCGATAACGATCCGCATTCTTGAAGTTTTACCGTGCTGCATGGGCGGCCTTAACAAATACTGTATGGGTTCAGGTATCATATCAGCAGGCGCCCAAAATGCAGATCATTCCACTTTCCATTCCGACCCCGTTCTATGTCGGCGACGTTAATGTTTACCTCGTCCGAGAGGATCCCGTTACCTTGATCGACGTCGGCCCTAAGACGCCCGAGGCCGAGGCCGCACTTAGAACTCGGCTGTCGGAGCACGGCCTTGAGTTCGGCGATATCCGCCGAATCGTCATTACACATGCGCACGAAGACCATTGCGGGCTCGCCGCCCGCGTCCAAGACGCAGCTCGAAACGCAGAGATACTCGTTCATCCATGGGAAACCGGACATTTGTTCGGGCGTCTCGCCGCCGATGCCAATCGGCAGCTCCTGGCACGAGTGGGCGTTCCGGGCCGGATCATTGAAGAGATGAGGGAACTTTACGCCGATATATCTCTGCTCACAGATCCCCTGGCCGAGGGCGATTACAGTGAGCTTGGGGATGAGATGGAACTCGAGTTCGAGTCGGGTGCCCTTCGAGTGCTTCATACGCCGGGCCACACACCTGGTTCCTGTTCCTTTGTACGCGAGGCCGACCGTACCCTGATCTGCGGCGACTGCGTTCTTAAACGCATAACGCCAAACCCGATCCTCTCGCCTGATCCGATCGCGCCGGACCGCCGATATCCCTCGCTAGCCGAATATCTCGTCAGTTTGGCACGGCTTCGTGAACAGCGCCCCACGCTTACCTACGGAGGCCACGGCGAGCCGGTGACCGATTTCGAAGAGATATTCAACCGTTATGTCCGTGCCATCGACGAGCGGCAGAAACGGGTGATCTCGCTCATCGGTGCCGAGGGCTCGACACCGTTCGAGGTTGCGGGGCGACTCTTCCCGAACTCGATGGATCACGATGTCCATCGCTTCCTTGCCATTTCTGAGGCTGTCGCCCATCTCGACTATGCTCACTCTGAAGGCCGCATCGGCCTCGAAACGCAGGACGGTGTCGAACACTACCTACGACCTTAACCTCGTACGTTAGCGGGCTTCAGGATTCATTCTATTTTTTCACAATTTTCCGGGCTCTGGCTTGTTTCTTGCACATTTACCTTTTCACCCCCAAAAACACGCGTTTTTGAGTGGAGGAGGTACAAGAGGTGAACGAAAACGGGACGGTCAGTGGTATTTGGAACCGTGAAACTCGCGGCCCCCGCGTCTACCGCAACTGCTAAAGCGACCAGAATGGCCATACAGATCATTGATCCGAATCTTCTCTTGATGGTGAGCATATATCCTCCGCAAAATATTGATTTTTGACTTCCGATACTTGGCAATGCGGGGGAAACGGCGGAACGCCAAATTTCTTTCAAACTCTTCAAATTGCCCGCGGATTAGGGTAATATTCACGGAAACCTTTCAAATTCACACTTATGGATAACAACGGAGCCTCTGAGATCACATCGATCTTAAAGGAATGGAACGGCGGTGATGAGGCCGCAAAGGAGCGGCTGATACCATTCGTTTATGAGGAACTCAAAAGGCAGGCGCGCTTTCTGATGTCCCGTGAGCGAGCGGATCACACTTTGCAGCCGACCGCCCTCGTCCATGAAGCCTTTATGCGGCTTGCAAAACAGACCGGTGTCGAATGGCAGAACCGTAGCCACTTCTATGGAATAGCTTCCAGGCTGATGCGTCAGATACTGGTAGACCATGCACGTGCACACTCCGCCGGAAAACGCGGCAGCAACGCGATCCACTTTTCTGTCGAGGATCTCGAGATCCCGGTCGAGGACCGTGCTGTATCGATCTTGATAGTAGATGAGGTGCTCGAGCGGCTATCATCGTTCGATGAGCAACAGGCAAAAGTAGTCGAGATGAGATTTTTTGGGGGATTTAACAACGCTGAGATCGCCGACGCCCTCGACATTTCTGAACGCACGGTCGTTCGCGAATGGCAGTCGGCACGTTTATGGCTGCTGCGTGAATTGAGTCGAAATTGACCGAAGGGTGTCGCTATATTCGAGAATATAACGCATTAATTAACCGGGGCGCGGATATTCCGAATTTATGAGGTCGGAAGACTGGAAGAGAGTGAAAGAGGCGATCGCGGATGCTCTGGAACACCCGAGCGGCGAGCGGCGCAGATTCCTTGAAGGCTTGGGGCTTCCGCCGGAGCTTCGGGATGAGGCGGAGGCCCTGCTCGCATACGACGATGGGCCGGCCGATGCGATGAGCCTTTCTGCCGCTGCTTTTGCAGAGGATTTCTTCGTCGACGGCGACGAACCTCTCGAGGGTAAACAGATCGGGAAATATCGCATAATTCGCGAGATCGGTTACGGCGGCATGGGTGTGGTGTACCTTGCCGAACGCGTGGATGGGAAGTTTGATCAGCGGGTGGCATTGAAGCTCTTGAAACGGGAGCTAAACACCTCCGCGCTTCGGCGACGATTCAGCCAGGAGCGCGAGATACTCGCCTCACTAGAGCATCCGAATATCGCACGCCTTCTCGATGCCGGGACAACGGAGGATGGCGTACCGTTCATAGCTGTCGAGTACGTCGAAGGGGTGCCGATAGACTATTTCTGTAAGAAAAACCATTTGGGCCTCGGCGAGCGGCTCGATCTGTTTCGAAAGGTGTGTACCGCGGTCGGTTTCGCGCATCGAAATCTGATCATTCACCGTGACCTGAAACCAAGCAATATTCTGGTCAGCGATGACGGCATCCCGAAACTTCTAGACTTTGGGATCGCCAAGGTAATTACGTCCGAATTTTTGCCAGACGGCCCCGCGACCGTGACAGAACTGGGGGTGATGACGCCAAGCTATGCCTCGCCGGAACAGCTTAGAAACGAAAGCGTTTCGACGGCGACGGATATCTATTCGCTTGGCGTAATACTTTGCGAACTGCTCAGCGGGCATCGGCCGTTTGAAGGCCTTGAAGGCGATATTAAAGAAACTGTGAACGCGATCTTGGGGGCCGAACCGCGGCCGCCGTCAGAATTGGCCGCGTTGGCAACAAAACGACGAGACGGGCGAACAAACTCAAAGTTCGATTGGCCTTTTGTAAGTTTCGGCTCTTCTAAACGCGCATCGACAGCGAACGTTCGGCAGAATACGAAGCCCTCAGAAAACGCGAACACTTTGCCGGAAACCGTAGGTATCAGCCCGGCTAATCTTCGTGGCGATCTGGATAACATTGCCCTAATGGCACTTCGAAAAGAGCCTGACCGGAGATATTCATCGGCAGATAATCTTGCTGAAGACATTCATCGTCATCAGCGAGGCCTTCCAGTCATCGCACGGCCCAACACGCTAAGTTATCGCATAGAAAAATTCTATTCGCGAAATAAAGCTGGGGTGATAGGAGCCGGCCTGGTGATCTTGGCCCTCGTTGTCGGTATCGTCGCGACGATCTGGCAGGCTCGCGTTGCTCAGGCTGAAAGGGCAAAAGCAGAAAAACGTTTTAGCGATGTTCGACGGCTAGCGAATGCGTATCTTTTTGATATCTATCCTGAGATCGAGAATCTGGAAGGCTCGCTCAAGGCCAGGGAGAAGATCATAACGAGCGCTCTCGAATATCTGGACAGCCTCTCAAATGAGGCCGCGGGCAACTTGGAGCTGCAGAGCGAACTGGCAGCGGCCTACGAGCGACTTGGCGAGGTGCAGGGCGCTCTTAGCGGATCTAGCTTAGGCGATACGCAGGCAGGATTAGACAGCTACGCAAAGGCCGCCCGGCTGAGAGAAGCTGTATATTCCGCGGTGCCGAACGACGTTGACGCGAAAGACAAGTTGGCTAACAACTATTACGTCACCGCCAGAACGCTTTGGAACAATAGTCAGATCGAAGAGGCTGAGGGAGCATTCACAAGGGCACTCAAGCTCCGCAGGGAACTTGTAATAGAAAATCCGAGTTCTAAGGATCTGCGTAATCGGCTCGCCGTTCTCCTGATCGATTACGGAGCGATCCCCGTCTTTAACTCGCAAACGGAAAAGGCGGTGGTTCTCTTTAACGAAGCGTTTGCGATAATCGATCACCTAAGGCGATCCTATCCGGAGGAGGCGAATTTCAAAAAATCTCAAACCCGTCTTTTGCGTATAATGAGCAAGGCGAAAGGTTCACTGGGCGACTATGATGGAGCAGTAAACGGCCTCGCGTTGGCGGTACGGATCGGTAATGAGCTTGCCAGCGAGTTTCCCGATGATTTTCCTGTACAGCGCAGCGTCTGGCTAACGCACTCGATCACCTGCGAGGTATACATCGACAAAGGCGACGGTGAGAACGCCGTGAAGACGTGTCTGCCAACGATCGATTTTCCCGAACTTGCCCTTTCGAAAGAGAGCGACAACGGCGTTGTCGTTTACGACCTTGCGATCTCACATTTCAACACAGCACGGGCTTACCGGCTCGCGAACAATTTTCAAGGCACCATTGAGCACGCGAAAAGGGCTTCAGAGGTGATGATGCTGCTGAGAAGCAAACATCCCGAGAATCTGGACTATCAGAGAAATCTCGCGATCTACGATACAGAGATGGCCAGGGCACAGATCGCCATGGGGAAGTACTCGGAAGCGGCGGGCGTACTCCAACGAGTGCTTGCGACAATGGAACCTATTGCCGAAGCTAATGGCGAGTCGACATACAAATATGACATTGCCATAGCTCATCGGTTCGCGGCCAAAGCGATGTTCCAGATGGGCCAGAAGCGGGAAGCAATTACTTCGGTTGATAAAGCGATCGCGATCGTTGAGGGGCTCAGGGATGCGAATTCCATCCGGGATGCGGACAAAGAGTTACTGAACGAACTCAATAAGGAAAGACAGACCTACTTGCCGCGGACAGACTAGCTGAAAATGCCGCGTCGCAATCGTACGGCTTACTCGGAGGCGTATCCCCGAGGCCGATCGTAGGAGAAAAGCTTTCTTCGCCCGCCGTTATCTTAGTAGATTGTTGAGTGTAATGGAGCCACCCATCGGACTTGAACCGACGACCTTTCGGTTACGTATCGTTTCACGTAAAGAATGCGACTTGCCCCGTGGCATTGAGGATCGATACTTGCGAACTAATCAGCGGAGATATCCGGCGGCGCGACTTGGATTTGACTCGATGCCGGCACCAATACTCTAAGGAATCCTTGTCGAAAAGTGGAACTCGATGCGTCCCACGGATTGCTCGGTGCATTAACCGAGTAGGATCGCAAAAAAATAGGAGCCGGCCCATCGGCCGGCTCCTATTTGCCGATCGAACCGGGTTATGGATTTTGCTGGAAAGTTAAGCCCAGGATGTTGTCGTCGACGTTCACTATCTGCGGGGCGAAGGTGAACTGTTTATGGCTCGCGGTGACGACGTAGCTTTGGCCGGATGTAACCGAGTCAAATATGAAGTATCCAAACCCGTTCGTCCTGTCCGCAGTGTGTTCTTCCTCATCCACTGTCGTTTGGTACTGGCCCGCCTAATCCCAATCCACGAAAATTTAGCCCGCCATCGATCTCCAGCCGCTTCTCCTGCGATTTAACAGAAACTTAAAGTTCCATTCACTTCGCTGTCATGGCGGCCGCCTAGACTTCTATTTTCTTAAGCATTCAATTCGGTTCGAAGCGCAGGAATGTTGGCCGGTCATTCGGACGGCCTGCCTGTTCAATATAAGTAAAAAAAGAGGCCCAACTTTTGGAGGATAAAATGACAACTTTCGTGAAGGCAATTCTTTGTTTGATAGTTCTCGCTGCGGCACAGATCGCCGCGGTCGCACAGATCGGATACTCAATTACAGACAACAATCGTGATGTGCTGCTTCTCGACCAGCAGTACTATAAGTTCGACCTTACGACCGGCGAGGGGACATTGCTCGGCCCGCTCACCATTGACGGCCAGGTGATCCGCCGCGAGTATGAAGGGCTCGCCTCGATCGGGTCTGTCCTGTACGGCGTCGCCGAGTTTGACACCGAACTCTGCAACACGGGCTCAGATCCGGTGACCGGACTCGCCTCAGACGTACGGATCTTCCGGACCGACGGCAGCTACCCGCTCCCGAACGGAACCGCCGGACCGATCGGCCCCTCACTTGGTGAAACCTGCTTTCCATCTGGCTTTACCGAAACCGCTGCAGCATATAACCCGACCGATGGATGGATATATGCCATCGCAAGTGACGACACGCTTCCGTCAAATGCCCCGCGAAGCCGCCTGTTTCGTGTGAGCCCGACGACCGGCCTTGCAACTCAGGTCGGGACCGGAGCGGCCGCTGACGGCATCATCAAGACCGCTGACAGCACAGGCGGCGACGAAAATCCTTATCTCGACGGACTGGCGATCCTTCCGGACGGCCGGATCTACGCTTCCGAAAACCGTTTCAACAACGCTTCGGGCAGTGCCAACGGTGCCATCTATCAGCTCTTTGCTACGGGTCCGAACGCCGGCCGTGCACGCTTCATCACTAATACGCTGACAACTGATGTTAACCGCGACACGGGCCTGGCGAGCTTCGGTACGACGCTCTACCTGCTGCTTGAGGACGCACGCGTTTACACGATCAGTGACCTTGCCCCGTCCGCTCCCGGAACCGCAAAGGCAACCGCACTGGTGTTTCCGAATGGCAACCCGGCGGGCTCTAACGTCCTGTCGACCCCGGGCTGCTTGAGGACAACCGTTCCCGGCAACTCATTTTGTGGAGATTTCGAAGGGTTTGACATACCGGTTTTGCCGATCAGGTAGCCGGCAGTTTTTCAGCAACTAAGATCTGCGGGCGGCGGCTGTTCGCCGCTCGCGATCAAAACATCCTACTTTGTCAGCATTCTGAGTGAATAGAGAGAGGGTCCAAAGCCATGCAGAACAGATTCGCGATCGGAATTTTCACTGCCCTGATAGGGCTGCTTTTATTGACCGGATCAGTGCCCGGACAGGCAACCGACAACGGTGCGCTTACAGGTACGGTGTCTGATCCCAACGGAGCGATCGTGCCGGGGGCGACCGTCACGATCAAGCACCTCAACACCGGCCGGAGCCGGACGATCGTCGCACAAGAGAATGGGGTGTGGAGCTTTTCGGTGCTTCCGCTCGGCGAATATGAAGTACGGGCCGAGGCTGCCGGTTTCGAAGCCGCGGTTCAACCCACGGCCGTAAATGCGAGCGTTACCACAGAGGTTCATTTGACGCTCGGAATCGAAGGCCAGGCCGTCGAGATCGATGTATCGGCACAGAACGGCTTCAGCGGGATCTTGAGCGAGGGCGGCAGCGTGACCGGTTCACAGATCACCGGCGAGCGTCTGGAAGAGCTGCCGGCTGTCCGCGGCGCGTTCTCCACGCTTTCCAGCAATTCTTCTGTTGCCGCAAACCTTTCAGATCCGCTCGACAACAGCAACGGGAACCAGGAAGCTTCGATCGCCGGCGCCCGGACAACCAGCACGTCGGTCCTCTTCAATGGCATTGACGCAACAAACGTGGGCGGCACCGGCTCGCTGACCGAAAGCATTTCCCCTGCGCCGGAAACTGTCCAGGAGGTCAAGCTTTTGACAAGCGGCTACGATGCATCGTTGGGGCGCAGCGGCGGCGGAAACGTGCAGCTCGTTACTCGAAGCGGCGGCAACAAACTCTCGGGCAATATTTATGCATATGCACAGAATGAAGCCTTCAACGCCAACGACTTTTTCTTTAACAGGGACGGCATCGACCGCCAAAAAGCTAGGAAGCTCGAAGCGGGATTTACAATTGGCGGGCCAATCAAACGGGACCGTATTTTCTTTTTCGCGGGCTTTCAGAAAACAGACGCCACGACGGCATATGTACCGACGGCCCAAAGTTACACGGTCCTTCCTGAAGCTCTCGCCTACGTTTCGGACCGCATGGACCCGGAAAATATACGCCAGGCGTTCCTGCTGACGGCCCGGAACGGTGGACTGGTCAGCTCTTTCGGCAACGCTTTCACGATGCTTCCCGGCCCCGGTTCTCCCGGTTACTGCGTGCGTGTTCTTCAGCCCGGTGATTTCGCCGGGACGATCGCTGCAACTTGTATCGATCCTACAAGCCCCGGATTCCAACTATTCAATACTAGAAACCCGTTGACCGGGGGTTACTTGATCCCCTCGCTTGTTGGCGGCCGATTTGAACGGCTCTTTTACAACACTGCAAATGTCGAAGCTCTGTTGAACGGCACGACGCCGATAACCGACTTCTCGGCATTCGGCCTGCCGAACGGCCTGCCGATCCTTGACCGCGGAGTTCAGGGACGGATCCGCGGCGGCTTTCCGCTTGTACGGTTCCGCAATGTTTTCCCGGCCGAGTTCGAACAAGATCAGGTAACCGCCCGCATCGATGCAACGTTATTCAACGGCGACAATGAAGGCCGAGGATTGAACCAGTTAAGCACGACGCTGTTCTGGTCCGATTTCCCGGCTCTCGACCCATTCTCGGATGACACGCTGGTTTCGCCGACTCCGTTGATCAAGGATGACAGGAACAGGACGCTGGCGGTAACGAACACGCACTTTTTTAAACCAAACCTCATCAACGAGGTCCGCTTCGGATACTTCTTCCTGGACAACTCTCGCGAACTCGACGAGCGTTTTCTTGCCACGGAACTGACCAACCCGGGCCTCGGTATTTTCAACCCGGCAACGGTCTTCGATTCCGGCCCCGCGACACTGCGGGGAGCCCGCTGGGCAGGCTCGGGAAACTTCAGTGACTTTTCGCTGCTTGCACCGAATGACGTTTATAACCGCCGCAATCAGACAACGCTGACATTTGCGAACAACGTCACGTTTCTGCGGGGCCGCCATGCCATCAAGTTCGGCGGCGAGCACAAACGAAATTTTTACGATACGAACTTGCCGGAAGAGCAGGGAATCGAATTCGAGGGCCTGACCAATTTTACCGAGCTCTTGACCGGATTTATACCGGAGGCGGACGTCTCATTCGGGATCACTGATAAGCAATTCAGGTTCAACGATCTTAGCTTTTATGTAACGGACGAATTTCGAATGAACAGCCGGTTGACCCTTACGCTCGGGATGCGATGGGATTGGTTCGGCTGGCCGGTCGAAAAGTTTGGCCGGTTCACAAACTTCGATTTTACGAAGGTCACCGATCCCAACGACATTCGCCCCGGCTTCATACTGCCGACAAATATCGGAGATACCGGCGTTGCGGCGATCGACGGGTCACTCGACTCGATCGCCTCGGCCGGCAGCAAGCACACCCTTAATGGCCAGGACCTGAATAATTTTGCCCCCCGTTTCGGGTTTGCATATCGTCCCTTCAAAAACGGAACTACCGTGATACGCGGCGGGTACGGCATCTTCTATGACCGTCCGTCCGCTGCCTTCATAAACACGATCTACAGCAACTACCCGTTTTTCAAAGAGATCGAAATGAAAACGGAAAGCTCCCCCAGCACCGTACAGGCCCGCAGCGCTTTCGGCGGGACCGACCCCATGTTGCCGTTCAGCAGTTACTTTCCATTTAGAGTGGCCTTCCGCGATGCCGATCGGTTTACTCCGTATGTGTTGGTCGATAACTCGCCCGGCTCGGACGCGATCGCCGGGGTAGAACCGCTCGAGTTCAGAGCTATTGATCGAGACCTCAAGACGCCAATGGTCCAGCAATGGAATCTTGGCATACAGCATGAGTTCGGATTTGGCGGCCAAAAGAATTGGATCGCCGAGGCTCGGTATATCGGCTCGCGTGGGCAGAACTTGCTGCTCGCTGTCGGTTTCAACCAGCCGTATGACCTTAACGATCCGAACACACCAGATTATATTTTCGGCCGATTGAACGACGCTTACGATCTCGCTCGTCCGGGGGTTCTTCCGCCGCGGAGCCCCGGTTTGACCGAGAGGATGCGGGGCATGCGTATTTCAACCGAGGCAGACGCGGCATTCGGTGCCTGCAGCTCGGTATGGGCGGGCGTTCCGGGATACATCGCCTGTAACGGCGGAGCCGGCGGGATCGATCTGAACGGTTCGGCAGCGAACTTTCAATTCGTCAACGCACTTATCGCCGCAGAGGTCCGGGTTCCTTACCTGGGCTTTGACCCTACGGACGCGATCATCCTCCAATCGCGAGGTTTCTCGTCCTATCACTCCGGCCAGTTCGGTTTAACAAGACGGCTTGCGAACGGTTTTGGCTTCAACGCCTCGTACACTTGGTCGAAATCCATAGATATCGGCTCTACCGATCCTGGAAGTACGACGGCTTCGGGACGTCCTGATACGCCCAATCTTGGACTCGTCGTACAGGGCGATCAGCGGAACCTAAACGCAAACAAGGCGGTTTCCGATTTTGACCGGCCGCATCGGTTCAGCGGTTCGTTCACCTGGGAACTCCCTTTCAACAAATCCTCCAATAAATGGATAAACGGTTTTCAGCTAACCGGCTCGGGACAGTGGCAATCAGGCACGCCGTTTACGATCTTTGCCTCGAACGCGGGCTTTGAAGTGTTGAGAACCAGCGGCGACATCGAGTCGCAATTCTACGGCATCTTTCTTGAGGCCACGGAACGCAATGCGCCTCTTATGCCGCTGAATACCCTTGTACGAATATTCAACGTGGGGGGAGCAAGCGGCACGATCTATAACGCTGCATTCGCACGTCCGAACGTTCGCAACCTCGACCTGTTGCGCCAACGGGGCAATGACTGGCTGAGGGAGTATTTCAACATCTGCCAGAATCCGAACAACCCCGAGTGCGCACTCACTTCCCCTTTGGGCGGCTTTGGCAATCTCGGACGAAACACTCTCAGGGGTCCCGCGCAAAAACGTGTCGACATAAGTTTGTTAAAGACGACGCGGCTCTCGGAAAGGGTCGCGCTCGAACTGAAATGGGACGTCTTTAACTTATTCAACTTCACCAATTTTGCGAATCCCAATTCAGATCTGAGTGACGAGACGGACTTTGGCCAGATCACTCGTACTTTGGGTGCACCCAGGGTGATGCAATTCGGTGCGAAATTGAGGTTCTAAGTCATGAAAAAGCTCGTATTTATAGCATCGATTGTGGCGGTAGCGTTCTTTGCAGGCCGTTGGCACTTCGGTGACGGGTCGACGGACGCAGCGTCAAGCTCCGCTCTCGTCAAATTAACGGAAGCTGACATGGCTGAGATCATTAGGAGCCAAAGCGCAGCCGGTGACCCGTTCGGCAGCATCCTGGTGTCATCCGCGGAGGCACGGGAGCGATTTACTACCGGTCTCAGGGAACATTTGGCTCTCGGAGCTGCTGCTATCGACGAAGGCCTCGACCGTGATCCGGCGACGCTTCGCAATATCGCATACAAACGGCGGATCCTGCTCGCAGAATTATTCGAAACTTATCTCGGTTACCGCAAGCAAGAACCGCTACCGATCCCGGACGAAGAGCTCAATGCGGTCTGGACGGCCGGCAAGAATGAGGCAGCGTTTAACGCGGACATGCAGACGCTGCAAAAGGTCCAAAGTGAGGTAAATGAGCAGACCGGAACCGGTATTGGGCCGGGCATTCTCCACGGCGAAAGCCTCGAACGAGCGAAGCGGAAGTGGGCACGGGCTCACATTTTAAGTGCGAGGGCCGAGGCAGATCAGACCTTTATGACCTCGCCGCAGGTCAAGCTACGCCTTCGCGTCTTGCAAGCCGGTGTCCTGTCGAACGCCTATCTTCGCGAACACTGGGCGACAAAGATCAGAGCCACGCCCGACGAGATCCGGAATTATATATCTCAGCATCCGGAGTTCGACCTTTCCCGGAAAAGAGACAAAGCCGAAAAGCTCTTTGCCTTGATAAAGCAGGGCGGCGATATCGCGAAACTTGCAGCAGAGAACTCGGAACACCGCCCCTCTATTGAAACCGGTGGACTAGTCAAAGACCTCCATCGCGGCGATATGCCCGAAGAGTTCGAACGGGTGATCTTGGCTCTGGAGCCGGGCGAATTGGCTCCGCAGCTGATCGAGACCGAAGGTGCGTTCCACATCGCGCGTTTGGAGAAAAAGACGGTTCGAAAAAACGCGGACGGACCTGACGTTATCCGGTACAGCTTTAGGCACATCATGCTTCAGAAAAAGTTTGAACAACCGGGAGTCGCCGATATAGGGATCCCGGCCCCATTTATGACCGCTGAAGAGATCGCACGCTCGGCAGTGGAAGAGCAAAAGCGATCTGCTCTGATCGCGGAAATGATATCTCGCTATCAGATCGAGGTGCCGAATGATTTTTCGGTGCCAACGGACTTAACAACGAAACCGGCCGGATCCCCCGAATCAGAATAAATGAGTCTCAATACGGGGAGGCCATTACTGGTGCTTACGACCAAAAGGAGAGGAGAATGAAGAACTTGAAAGCCTTGATTCCATTAAATTTAATTTCAATTATCACATTATTTGCCTTTGCCGGCTCCGTGGCGGGCCAAAAGAAGGCAGGAACCGACGAAGTCACGGGCCAGCCGATGCTTTTGATCAACGAGATCGAAGCGGACCCGGGCGATCAGACGAACGATTCTTGCCAATATATCGAGTTGCGAGGCGCACCCGGGGCCACTATACCCGCTAACACCTATTTTGTCGCGATAGACAGTGACAACGCCTGGCCCGGCCGGCTGCACCACGTCGTGCCCGTCGGCGGCGTGACCATTGGTTCCAATGGACTTGTATATCTGAACAACACGTCCGGAACAGCCTGCCCGAATCGTACGCCTGATGCCCAGACAACGGTCGTGAACTACAGCTCGGTAATTCGGATCGGCGGGGGTAACCTTGAGGTCGGTTCGGAAAGCTTCTCGATCATTCAGACCCAAGCTGTGATAAGCGCGGGACTTGACATCGATAAAGAGGATGACGGCATATTGGACATTGCGATCGATCACGTTTTCGATGCGGTGGCTTTTCGTATCGATCCGGACCAGCAGTGGATCTACCCCGCCAACAGTGTCGTGGTGGGAGTTTCTTTCCAGGATGTGCCCGATGCGATCGTTCGTTTTCCCGGCAACAACATTCCCTTCAGCACAGATGCTTTCTACTGGGGAGAGATCGCAACTTCGCCGGTCGAATCAACGACCTTTGTCGCACCGCTCAGTCCGAACTTTCCGGCGGGCGGTATGCTTACTCCGGGCAGTCCGAACGTTCCGGATTCAGTTATTCCGACACCTGCCCGAGCCGACTTTGACGGCGATGGCCGCACGGATATCTCGGTTTTCCGTGGATCGGAAGGAAACTGGTACATGAACCGGTCAAGTGACGGTTTCATCGCATTGAACTGGGGCGTGAACACTGACCAACTCGTTCCCGCTGACTTTGATGGCGACGGACGTACGGATCTGGCTGTTTTCAGGCCGGCAGCCGATTCGGCACAGCCCGATTTCTGGGTTCTTACAAGCGGGACTTACACGGTGGGCGGATACTCTTGGGGCCTGGCCGGCGACATTCCGGTAGCAGGCGACTATGACGGTGACGATAGCGACGATGTCGCGATCTATCGTCCGTCCGACAACACCTGGTATGTACTCTTGAGTGGCGGCGGGAATCTGATAACCACATTCGGATCTGGCAGCGATGTACCGGTACCGGCGGACTACGACGGTGACGGAACCACCGATCTTGCGGTCTATTCGGATGGCACCTGGAACGCCCAACTTTCAGGCGGTGGAACGATGACGAAGGTTCTCGGCCAGGACGGCGATAAACTTGTTCCCGGTGATTATGACGGTGACGGTAAAACGGACGTCGCGGTTTATCGTCCTGCAAACGGCTCTTGGTACAAGATATACAGTTCCAACGACCAAATGGTGAGCGTAGTTTTCGGTGTCGCGACAGACGTCCCCGTCCCCGGAGACTATGACGGCGATGGGTCGGAAGACGTAGCGATCTATCGAAATGGGTTCTGGTGGATCAACGGTTCTACTTCCGGTGTTACGGTTACCCAGTTCGGTGTCGCCTCTGATCTGGCGATCACAGCTGCGGCCCGCCCGTAACTGCCAAGCAAGATCCCTCATCCTCAAAGAAGGACTTAGCCTGCTCCAATTGGAGCAGGCATTTTTGTTTACTCACAAAATAGAAAACCAAAAGGACGAGGTCGACGAACCTCGTCCTTTCGGAGTGAATAGCCTGACATAACGACCCCCTTCGCAGGAATCGCAGATCCAAAATCGCCAGGCATTATAGGATAGGTGGACCAGATTGATTGCGAGTTAAGACGATAATAATTAGGTGTTAATTATAGATTTTCGGAAAGGATCGTCAGGATCATTCATTGCGGATCTTCAAGCCTTATGAACAAGTCCTCGTTCTCGAAAAGGATCTTGCGAACCGCCGACCGCCACCCAAGGAGCAGTCCCGCAGCGAACGACAACAATACGATAGCCAGCAACAGAATGATAGACAGAGTCATAATGATAAAGTGCCTCTCCGGGGACAAGTTGTTCTATAAATTTCTGGAGTGTCGATCATAGAGCAGCGGCATTGAAAGAATGTTGCGATCAGAATAATTTACGATTAAAACCGGGCAGAGGGTTGGATGTACCTAAGTAATTTAAAAGCAGCGATCGTGAGGACCGCTGCCCCCGAGATCAAAGCAGATTTCCATTGCTTTCGTGGATATGTTTCTTAATTTTATCGGAGTAAACGAAAAGATCGTCAACCTAAACGCGATCGCACTGATCGAGGATGAAAGCACCGACACCGACCCGGTCGCCGTCCTCACCACCATCGACGGCATCGAGATCCGCCTGACCGGCCCCGACGCCGACGCAATATTCGCCCGAGCCGAACTGATCATCCAAGCTACCGATCACGCGATCTCGCAGTTCAGTCAGATCGGAAATCCGACATCGCAGGGCGTAGCATGAACTACGAAGCGCTTAAAAGGGCTCTCCCAAGCGTTTTCATGGGGGCAAACTTAGGGGCATGAACTTTTCAACTCATGCCCAGAATGCCCGTAAGTTATTGATTTTATGGAGCCACCCATCGGACTTGAACCGATGACCTTTCGATTACGAATCGAATGCTCTACCAACTGAGCTAGGGTGGCTTTTGGTGGGGTTGCTGCCGGCTTTGGGCCGTGTGAAAAGAGCAGGGCGTACGTCTTGGTGCGCGCTCGGCCGAATCTCAAAATATACTTTGCTAGAGCGAGGGGTGTCAAGCTTTGCAGCGGTGAGTAGATCGGCTTCGGTTTGCTCGCTAATGGCGGTAAGGCGGGGTGTTTCATTTTCTTCCAATTAACAATTGTCCAATTTCCAATTTCCAATTGGGGACGTGCGGTTTTCGCCCGGGCGGTTTTGTGGGGAAGGGGGTCGGTTGTATCATTTCGGTAAGAAACGCATGTTTTATTGAATATGGCGAGCGAGTTTACTGAGAGGCTCAAGGCGGCCTTTAACAACGCGACCATGGCGGAGATCGCCCGGCGGCTGGATGTGCCGCATGCGACGATCCGCAATTATTTTCAGGGCCGGATGCCGGCGCCTGAGGTTCTGATCAAGATAGCCAATGAAACGAATGTATCGCTCAATTGGCTGCTTGCCGGCACGGGCGATATGTATGTCCGCGGGCGTGAGCCTTTGGATCTCGGGGAACTGATCGACCGTCGGATCGAGGAGATGATCGACCGGCGGCTGGGCGTTGCTGCGACGCCGGAGGTACAGAATCTTGGGAGCATCGACGACCCGCCGCCTTTTGATGTCGCAGCCGCGGTGGCCCGGCTAAACGACCCGGGAGCGGTAATGAGCGCCTGGTTCGAACATGAGGGCCGCGAGTATCCAGAGGATTACGGTGTCATATTTTTCCAGGGCTGGGAGAGCTTTTCCCCTGCGGAACGTGTCGATGCCATCCGCGATGCCAAGAAGGTGCTTGACCGTTCACTTAACCGGTCAAAGCAATAGAGCATCTACAGTTGTAAACCATTCATACCAAGAGACTTGGTGCCGTCAGGGTGTATCTTCCTGAAAAACGTGTCCCGACGCTGTCCCATGAGTGTCCCACGGGGTGTCCCATAGAGTGTCCCGGGGGTTGTCCCACTACCGGAGAATCCCGTAAAGCAGTGAATTGCTTGCGGTTTCTGTGACGCTTTTCGCTTCTAAGCGCCCAAACCGGCAAAAAATATTTTCAAGGAGCGATTCGCGATTCAGCGCGAGCCGAACGGTACCATATTGTTGAATGGCCGGCGAGAGCGAGGTGCTAGATATGCACGAACTGCATAAGAAAAGCGGTGTAGAATTTTCGGAATAAGTGATAGGTCATAGGTGAAAAGTGAAAGGTTTTGGTTGGAAACGGTGTTGATGTTTAGCCCGCGGGCGAAATCTTCGCTATACTCTTTTAAAGACCAAAATTCACCCAAGACCCATTTATTGTTACAGCATTATGATCAGAGTGTTTTCGATCTTCGCTTTACTTCTATCTATATCGGCCGCCGCGTCGGCTCAATCATCTGACCTTCGGGTGGAGGGTGAAACGCGGCTTACAAATATCCGCCAGCTTACCTTCGGAGGCGAGAATGCCGAAGCTTATTTTTCACCGGACGGCAAGAGCCTGGTGTTTCAATCAAAGCGGGACGGCCGCGAATGCGATCAGATCTACACGATGAAGATCGACGGATCGGACGTTAAGATGGTCTCGACCGGAACGGGCCGCACCACGTGTGCCTATTACTTTAACAAGGGCAAGAATATCCTCTACGGATCGACGCACGGCGGTTCGCGAGAGTGCCCGCCGAACCCGGATTTTTCGAAAGGCTATGTCTGGGCCATTTACCCGACCTACGACATTTACACGGCGAATGCGAACGGCAAAAAGGTACGCCGGCTGACAAATACCGGCGGCTATGATGCGGAGGCCACGGTCTCGCCGGATGGGAAAACGATCGTCTTCACATCGACCCGCGACGGCGACCTTGATATCTACACAATGGACATCAAGGGCCGCAACGTCAAACGGCTCACCACTGAGCTTGGCTACGATGGAGGAGCCTTTTTCTCCCCGGACGGGAAGCAGATCGTCTACCGGGCTTATCATCCGAAGACCGAGGCCGAGATCGCCAGATATAAGGACCGTCTCGCCAACGACCTGATCGAGCCGAACAACTTTGAGATCTGGGTTATGAACGCGGACGGATCCAACAAACGCCAGGTCACTAAACTCGGTGATGCTTCATTTGCTCCGTTCTTCACCCCGGACGGCAAGGCGATCATCTTTTCAACAAACCACTTCGCGACCGACCCCCGGAAGCGCAATTTCGATCTCGCCCTTATCAATGTGGACGGAACCGGGCTGGAACGCGTGACCTATGAGGAGACATTCGACGGGTTCCCGATGTTCTCACCCGACGGGAAGAAACTGGTCTTCGCCTCGAACCGCAACGCTGCCAAAGAGGGCGATACGAACGTTTTCATTGCCGACTGGGTAAGCGAAGTGAAAAATACCACGTCCACCAAATAAAGAAGATCTGCAGCGGAATGCGGAACAGCAGGTATGCGGTTCCGTATTCCATTCCCCCCATCTGAACCTGTTTCAAACTTCCGATCACATTCGCCGGGAGAACCGCGACAAAGAACGCGATGAGCAGCACCGCTGCCAATCGGCGTGTCCGCTCCCAGATCAAGCCGGGGATCGCCAGCAGCTCACAGATCCCGGTGAAATAAACTAACTCTCGTTTCCAAGGGAGCATGTCGGGCATCATGTCGACCATTGTTTCGGTCGCGGTGAAATGGGATATCCCCGTAACCAGCAGCATGACGCCCATCGCTATCCTGCCTGCCATTGAAAGCCCGACCCGGCGGCCAAGCAGGTAGCGGTCGGCCAAGGCGACGGCGGCGAACGTTAGTAAAAGAAAGATAAGCGGTGCCATAATTTTTCCTCACCTGCGAAGCGGTTTTTGGGGTAAAATCGATGTAACAAAAAGGACCGTTCCATCATTACCCCCAAATATGTCTTCCATAAAATTCACCAAATTTCACGGCTTCGGCAATGACTATATTGTAATTTCAAGCGGCGACATTCCGAAGGGAACCGATCTTCCGGACCTGGCTCGATCTATCTGTGACCGGCATCTCGGGGCCGGGTCGGACGGGATCGCGGTACTCACGAAACTTGATGGTGAAAGCGCCGATTACTTTTGCGAGATCGTGAATCCCGACGGCAGCATTGCAGGATTTTCGGGTAACGGAACCCGCTGTGCGGTCGCCTATCTTTATTACCAGGGAATCTGGCGATATCCGGAACTGCGTCTTGAAACACGCAGCGGCGTAAAGAATTTTTCGCTTATCGAGACAGAGTCGCCCGGACATTACTGGTTCGAGGCCGAGATCGGCAAGCCGAAATTCGCAGCCGAACTCGTGCCGATCACGTCACAATCGCCGGACCAACCGGCGGTGGACATCCCGGCCGAGGCCGGAGGACGCACTTTCGAGATCACCGGCGTGAACGTCGGTAATCCGGTGGGATGCGTTTTCGTTGACGATTTTGACTACGATTGGCGGAAATACGGACGAGAACTTGAATCTCACGCCGCATTCCCGGACCGGGCAAATATCGTCTTTGTGAAGGTTCTGGACAGGGACAATATCGAGATCCGCATTTGGGAACGCGGGGCGGGGGAAACGGCTGCGTCGGGAACCGCGGCGAGCGGTTCTGCTGTTGCAAGCGCTTTTACGGGACGGACGGACCGCACGGTTTCGGTCATCTCACCGGGCGGGACCACGGAAGTGCATTGGCGGGACGACGACGAGATCTTAATAACAGGACGGGCGGACCTTGCCTATTCCGGCGAGTGGCCGGTTTGATCCGCTAATAGCGTTTCGACGGTGGCATGCCGATAGTCGAAGATCTTTTTCAGCTCACGCTTCACCAGAAAGTGGACCAAATCGCCGAACGGTTCTAGCGGGAGGCGATAGCGGACCTCATCCTCGATCCGTGTAATGCCCGGCCCTAATTCCTCGAACGTGTGCCGGTGGATCCACTGCCGGTAAGGCCCGCGAAGCTGGGAATCAACAAATTCATACGGCGGTGACCATTTTGTGATCTCGGTACGCCATTTGAACGGCAATCCACGAAGCCGCAGCTCATAGTCGATCAAGGTGCCCTCCGCGATCTCGATCGGCCCGCGGGTCACGATTCGAAACCTAAGCGACGGCGGCGTTATTCGTTCCAGATTCCGGGCATCGGCGAAAAAATCAAACACCTCGCCGATGGGGCGACGGATCACCTGGGAACGTTGTAAGACCTGCTCTGCCATACGAATTATCTTCGGCAGAAATAGCCGGGCAGATTCTATTTACCCGACTTCAGGTATTTCTTCGGCAGCGGATTTGCGGGCGTTTCGGCCTCCCAAAAGATGGTCATTATCCACCAGCGCTTGCCGTCATTCCACAACTGAAAGCTGTTTATTCCGCGCATAAAGGGCTGCTTGTCGGCGGCAGACCTGCGGGCTTCGTAGGTCGAGAATGCATGGAGAATGTTGCCGTACTGTTCCGTTCGCCTCGCTGTCTCGCGTTCATGAAAGCCTTGTTTGGCGAAGACCGGGCCGGTCCGCTCGACGTAGCCCTCCGGCGACATAACGGCGGCGCTTCCCGCTCCCGTTTGCTGATTCTTTCCGGTGGGGATGAGCCTTGCGTCCTTGTGAAACAGCGATCTGAAACGGTCCCAGTCGCGTTCGACCCCGGCGTCGCCGGAAATGACATCGTAGACTGCTTTAATTATGGCATCCGGCGAGCTAACGTCTTTCGGGTCAGCCTCGGGTGTCTGCGCTTGTGAGCCGATGGTCATAAGAAGTAATAGGAAAAATACAGGTAGTGATCTCATAGCAGGACTAGATACGCATCTCGTGCGAATGTGTTTCACGTAATATGAATTGCCTGCGAACCGGTGCGCGGCTGTCTCCATCTAAGATAAACTAATGATGATGCCCGAGGTGCAGCAATTTTTGGGGATGTCGCCGACCGAGCTTATCCGGCTCTTCGAAGAGTTGGGCGAGCCGCGGTACCGTGCAGATCAGCTTTTTCGAGGGCTGCACGAGGAACGGTTGGAGTCGGTGAGTCAAATAACCGCGCTCCCGGCCTCGCTTCGGTCGCGGTTGGAGGAGATCGGTGTTGCGCGAACATTGACGCTCGAATCGCGGTTTATCTCGACGGACGGCACCCGCCGCTATTTGTTTCATACGAAAGAGGGGAATCCGGTCGAGACGGTGTTCATTCCGACCGAGAGCCGCGACACGATATGTTTTTCCTCACAGTCGGGATGCCCGCTCAAGTGTGATTTTTGTCTTACGGGTAAGCTGGGCTTACTGAAAAACCTTACTGCGGGTGAGATCGTCGAACAGATCGTCCGGGTGCTGAACGATGTTTACGGCCCGGGAAGCGAGACGCCGCACGGGACAAATCTGGTTGCGATGGGAGAGGGGGAACCATTCCTTAACTTTGAGAACCTGATCAAGGCGCTGGACATAATGTCGGAAGAGACCGGACTTTTCATCGTGCCGGACAGGGTTACGGTATCCACGGCCGGGATCGTGCCGAAGATAAGGGAGTTCGCAAAGCTAGAGCGGCGGCCGCACCTTGCGATCTCGCTTTCGTCGGCGAATGACGAGCTTCGCGACCGCATTATGCCGATAAACCGCCGGTGGAACATCGACGAATTGATGACGGCGGCGAAGGAATTCGAGGGTTCGCTGAGGCGGGGTGAGCGATTCACGTTCGAGTATGTGCTGCTCGGCGGCGTCAATGATTCGGACGAGCAGGCGAGGGAGCTAGCGAGGCTCATACGCAGGCACGGGCTGGATCGCGTGAAGGTCAACCTGATCCCGCATAACCCGGCCGAGCAACTGGACTATCGGCCATCGGACCGGGCACGCGTGCTGGGCTTTAAGACTACGCTAGAGAATGCCGGGATATCGGCATATGTTCGGACGCCGCGCGGCCGTGACATTTATGCCGCGTGCGGACAATTGGCAGCAAAGGAGGAGGCGAATCCGGTGCTCGCTTAGGGAAATATGGAGATACTGATCCCGGGATTGATCCTGGTCGGGTTGATGTACTGGGCCTCGACAAAGATAAAGCAAAAGGCCGCAGACGCATATAAGGATGAGGTGGTCGAGACCGATAAATTTAGGGTGGAAAAGCCGGACGGATTTATAAGCCCGGCGTTGCCGGAGGACGGCCTTGAATTTGCGGCGTATTCGAAAGAGTTTGGGCGAGACCGAACACGAGACCTTCGACAGGCGGAGCTGGAGGTAAGGAGCCGCCCCGAAGTGCCCGCCGAACATACCTCTGCTGAGGATGCGAATGATGTTTTGGAGGTCCCTTCATCAAACAGCGATCTTGCTGAATTCGTGAGATTTGTGAAGGCCGACGAAGGGGTCTATGAGCTGCGGGGACGTGTGTTAGTTGAACATAGGCAGGAATTTGCGCGTAAACTAAAAGAGATGATGGCAAGTTTCGCGGTGAAATGAGGCATCCCGAGATAAATATCACTTCATCAAAGCCCCGAGTTACCTGCTTATGAAAAAATTGAGTTTATTAAGTTCTTTTGCAGCATTTATATTTTTTGCGTGCGCAGCCTCGGCAAGTGCGCAGACGGTATCAGGTTATATCGGCAACGGTACGGCAGGGCGTGGTGCGGCCACGCGAAGCGCGATAGTGCTGTCGATACCGGGTGGGCTTCATGTAAATTCGAATCGGCCGGACAGTGAATACTCGATACCGACAACTGTAACCGTATCGACCAGCGGCGGAGCGAAGGTTAGCGGCGTTACATACCCTAGAGGCAAGAACAAGAAGTTTCAGTTCTCGCCGAATACGATAAATATCTACGAGGGCCGGGTGGTGTTCCCGTTCACATTGACGGTGCCGAAGGGATTTAAGGGAAATGTGGTTCGGGTGACGGCCCGGGTGCGTTTTCAGGCGTGTACTGATGAGGTGTGTTACGCTCCAAGGACGGAAACAGTGACACTGTCAGCCCGCGTCCGGTGAGGGGCCCGAGAGCATTCCGATAACAGATAAGAGCCGGCCCGTCTTTCCGAGGCGGGCTTTTTCGCGCCTGTAGGAAAAGAAGAGATCGGTCCGCTCGAGAGTGCAGAGGGAGGAGGTATAGATGTTTTGATCTTCTACGCCTGTGGATGTTAGCTGATCGCGATTAGCCATATCGAGATCGATGAGGGCGTGGCCGGGACGGGTTTCGGTGAGATAGCTTGCGGCATTCGAGAAGTTCGCCTCGAACGCTCGGATCACGTCTTCGCCGATCTCGTAATCGCGGCCGCACGCTGAGGGGCCGATGGCGGCGATGAGGTCGGCGGGATCGGACCCGTAAGTCGACTGCATCGCCTTGACCGCGTTTTGAACGATGCCAGCGGCGGTACCCCGCCATCCGGCGTGAACCGCTGCGAAAGCCCCGCGCTTTCGATCGCCAAGCAAGACGGGTACGCAATCGGCGGTCTTTACACCGACGAGTATCCCGGGAAGGTGTGAGATGAGGGCATCGAATTTTTCCTCGGTGCGGCTTGCGGCGTCCATTGAATCTACATCTTTTACGTCGCTGCCGTGGACCTGCCAGGCGGTGGAGAGCGTGTAATTGTCAGGAAACAGCGAAAGAAACAAGGCCCGGTTGGCTTGTATATTTTCGGCACTGTCGTCGTCAAAGCCGGCGAGATTGAGGTCGTTTTCGGGCATGGGGGATACGCCGCCGAGCCTGCTCGAAAATCCGTTCGCGAAGCCGGCGCCCTCGAGTGCCTCACAGACCAGCATCTTAAGGTGGCCTTGCTCTCGCCAATAAAAGCCTTTGTCTGGTAAAGTTTCCACGGAGCCCGCGTCCGCTTTTTTAGCTGCAATGATCGTCTCGGTCGGCATAGATATTATCGAAGTCTATCGCATACGCGATTCCATAGCCAGAACCCCGCGGTTTGCGGAGCGGGTGTTTACCGACGGTGAAAGGGAATATTGTGAATCGAAAGGAAAGGGCTCGGACCAGTCGTTCGCAGCTCGGTTTGCTGCCAAGGAGGCGTTTATGAAAGCGCTGCGGTCAGGCTGGCGGGGCGAACTTGCCTGGCACGAAGTGGAGGTCGTTTCGGACGACGCCGGGGCACCGTCGCTGAAAGTGACGGGGGAAGCAGAGCGGCGAATGCGGGAGATGGGAGCGGACCGGGTCCATTTGTCGATATCGCATACGAAAGAGCACGCAGTCGCATACGTGCTCCTCGAAAGATCCTGAATCGGCGTTAGGAGGCGGTTTCGCCCTGTACCTTCGCGTAGCCGGAGAGTCTTAATGCCTGTGCGATGGTGTTATCGTCATCTTTGTCGGTGACCGCATCCGGAGGGACGGGGGCGCCGTGCTCGACCCAAGCGAGCAAAAGGCCCATGTTGGTATTGATGAACGAAAGCTTACGGCCCTTGGGATCTCGGCCAATGCCGGCGAGGATCTGACGGATCTTCGCCGTGGCGTCCATCAACTCTTCATCGTGAAAGTTAGACCGCTCGGCGGTTAGCACCCGAGCTTCGAAACAACTGCCGTCTCCCTCTGAGCATCCGGCGGCTTCCTTAGTTACCTGAATATTAAATCCACAACGTTTTCCTGAACACGACATCGAAATGCCTCCTTATTTCAATCGATAAAACTATAGGAGTGAAAAGGGAGCCTATCTAAAATCACTAATAACGACCACGTCGGACGACTCGGTTCCGCGGGAGAGGGCGAGCCGGCCGGTCGTTCGGGAGAGATCGAACCGGTATATTCTTTCAGATTCGAACTCGGTGATGCGACGGGGAGCGCCGCCGTCGAGCGGCTGCAGCCACATATTAAAAGTGTCGTCAATATTTCGGACGAAAAGAAAGCCCGATCCATCGTTGGCCCATCTGAAATTTCGCGATGCGACCACTTCGGGCATGTCGAGCACACGGAGCGGTTCGCCGCCATCGATAGAAATGATGCCGAGTTTCGATCCCTCGCGCGGGCGGCTTCCAAGTTCGAAAGCGATGCTGCGGCCATCGGGGGAGATCTCAGGCCGGCCTGATTCATAGTCGGTAAGCCGGACCGGCTCTCCTCCGTCGAGACGGACCTTCCAGATGGTGGTCCGGTTGGATTCGTCAGTGAGGTCATAGACGACCCACTGGCCGTCGGGCGTGAATTCGGGCTCGCCGGCGATGCCGGGCTGATCGACCAATTTTACTTCGTCTTCGCCGCTGGAGTTCATCCGCCAAAGGGACGGGTTACCATCGCGTGTGGAAATGAAAACGATATGCCGGCCGTCAGGCGAAACGGCGGGCGAGAAGTTGGACCCGGCGTTGAACGTGAGCTGGCGCTGGCCCTCGCTGCCGGTGACCCAAAGGTCCTGGCTGCCGGCAAGGCGAACGGTGTAAACCACCCGCCCATCGGGCATCCACGAGACACCGGACATTCCTTCGTCACGGCCCAGTTCACGCGTGACGCGATCCGCGGCAGCTGCATCGGCCGCGTCCGCGCTCCAGATATTTACCAGACGCTCCTGACGGACGCTGGCGATGGAACTGCCGTCGCCGCTGACGCTGATGCCCTGATAGCTGTTGGGGTCGTTGGTAATCCGCCGTACATCGCCGTCTGGGTATGAAACAAACCAGACCTGCGCAAGCTGAGTTTCGAGGTCGCGTGCGGTCATTACGAGGCCGCCGCCGTCCGGCAGCCATTTTACACCGCCAATGCGGAGCCACGGCGGACCGGGGATCGGGGTGATGTTACCGGTGGCGAGGTCGACCTCGACCAGTCTGCAGCGGCTGTCGGAGGCAGAGTAAATGGCTGCCACTAATTTTGTCGCGTCCGGCGACCATGCGGTCACCAGCCAACGATCACCGGGGGCGCTCTCCGCGATCGTTTTAGGTTCTCCGCCTTCGATGGAAGACACGACCAGGGCAGTCTCACCCTTGATAAAACTAAAACGGCGGCTGTCCGGCGAAAATGCGATATGGCCACCGATGTGCGTCCGGATGCGGCGCGGAGAGCCCCCGAGGACCGGGATCTCGAAGAGGGTCGCGGTGCCGGTGCCATCGTCGATACTGTAATAAATGTGATTACCGTTGGGAGAAAAGGTCAAGCCCATATACTCCGACCGTGACGGAGCCACAAGCTCGACGGAACTGGGCACCTCTACCTGTTTGACCCAGAGAGACTGGTCCCCCTCGCTTTCCGACACGTACGCGACATATTTGCCGTCGGGGGAAAGAGCGACCTGCTCAGTAACGATATCGCCCGAAGTCGTGGCCCGCGTGAACCGCATTCGCTGAAATGCCTCGGCTGTTGCCGGAGCGGTGTAATTGGCGAACCAGGCGCCGATACCGGTGACCGCAAGGATGCCGACGATGACGGCCAGGCCGGCACGCATTGGGTGCAGTTTGAACTCCTCGATCAGCCGGGATATTGAGCTGGTCGCAAAACCGGTGTGCCCGGCGGTCGATATCGGCCGCGTGATGCCGGATGCCGTGGATTGTCGGAAACCGGGATCGCTGATCCGGGCGGCGCGTTCGAGCGAACCGATCTCAAGATTGAGATCCACGCGGATATCTTTCAGGTCAGCCAGGAGCTCACGGACGGTCTGATACCTTTCCTCCCGATTTTTGCGGAGGCATTTCCGGATAAGGGCTTCGATATCGCGCGGGACGTCCGGAACAAGCTCAGAAAGCGACTGCGGTTCCTTATGGAGGATCGCACCGATCACATCGACATAGTTTTCACCGGAGAAAGGCAGTTTGCCGGAAAGCATCTGGAACAGGACCGTGCCAAAGCTGAAGATATCAGAACGGCCGTCGACCTCTTTTCCTCGGGCCTGCTCGGGCGACATATAAGACGCTGTCCCGAGGATCATCCCGGGATTTGTACGGTGGGCGATGGTCTCAGCCTCAGGATCTGAAGTGCCGTCGTTTTCGGTGAGCTTTGCCAGGCCGAAATCGAGAACCTTAACCAACCCGTCGGGGCGAATGATAATGTTATCCGGTTTGATGTCGCGGTGAACGAGGTTCGCTTCGTGAGCGGCGGCTAGAGCCCCGGCTACCTGGCCGGCTACGTCGATCGCCTGCGAAAGATCGAGCGGTGAGCGGCGAACGGCCTTTCCCAAAGTTTCACCACGGACGTACTCCATCGCAATGAACGGCGTTTCATGGTCGTCATTGATCTCATAGATCGTGATGATGTTGGGGTGGTTGAGCGCGGATGCAGACTTTGCCTCCGCGATAAAGCGGTGCATCCTGCTGGAATCGGAAGCGACGTCGGCAGGAAGCGTTTTTGATGCGATCTGACGGTTGAGTTTGGGGTCTTCGCAGAGGTAAACCTCGCCCATTCCGCCGGAGCCGATCTTTTTGATGATCTTATATCGCCCGAGCCAACCGTCTGTGAGCATAAAATTCGTGCTCCGTATTCTACCACGCACGGTGCGCGGACGGGAGAAATAATTTACCGAGGTGAGGCGGACGGGTTTTCAAACAAGTGACGAACAACGCCGCGGCATTTTGCCGAATTTTTGCGGCAAAGCGCACTAATTTTTTAACGCATCGGACGAGGATAGACCACAGGGCTGCGATTGCCGGCCTTGTCGACCGCACGGACGCCGAAAAAGTAGTTATCCTTGGACATATTCTCCATCAGTGCGGTCGTGACGTTACCGACACCCCGGGAATGGGTCCATTCGGGAGCGGTGGTGTCACGCCAGACAACCTCGTAGCCGGCGATATCCGCGTCGGTATTGGCTTCCCATTTAAGCTCGGTATCATTGGTCAGCCGCGAGGTCACGATGCCGACGTTCTTAGGCTTTGCCGGAGCGTTCGCAAGGGACGCCAATGCGGCAAGGTTTACCCGCGCAACATTTGCCGCGTAACCGAAATCGACGAAATCGGGAGTGTCGCCGTAGAAAACGCCGCCTTCGGTACGAACATTCTGGTGCTGATGGGTGTAGTCCTCATCGGCCTCGGTGAAGCGCACTGCGGCATAACCCCGCTCGAGAAACGGAATGTGGTCGCCGCCCCGGAGGTAGCGGTCACGCCGATAGATGATCCACGGCCCGAAATCCTTTAGATACAGCGACGAATGCTCCTTTATATAGCGGGCGAGCTGGCGGGCCTGCGAATCGTTCTCGCCGCCGACGCTGCGCCGGGTCGCGGCCTCGCGTTCAGTTTCGCTTGATGGAACGCCCTCGGCAAAGACGCGGACGCGGTTGCGAAATTGAGAATCCTTTTTCGTCGTTACGCCGCCAACAATGTCGTTTGTGAACATCCCCTCAATGTTCATGCCCTTTTCTTTGGCCTGCTCCGCGAAATAGGCAGCCCCGAGCAATCCCTGCTCTTCGCCGGCAACGGCCATAAATATGATCGTTGCGCCGAATTTTGCCCGGGACATTACCCGAGCAAGTTCGATAACGGCGGCCGTGCCGGAGGCGTCGTCATTCGCACCGGGTGCGTCGCATTGGCCATCCGTGGGGGATGAGCACATCGAATCATAATGCCCCGACACCACATAAATACGGTCCGGATCGGCAGCACCGCGAAGCGTGGCCACGACGTTGGTCAACACCGTCGGCTCCGGGATGCGCGCCGCCTTTGGCTGCGTGAAGCTTTGCTTCTCAACGGTCAGGCAATCACCACAGTCCTTGCTGATCTTTTGAAATTCCGCATAGATCCAGTCGCGTGCGGCGCCGATACCGCGTTTTGGGTCGTCTTGAGCCGACAGAGTGTTCCGCGTTCCAAACGAGGCAAGTTTACGGATGTATTCCTCGATCTTTTCTGCGGAGACCTCGTTCACCATTTTCTGAACCGCAGGATCCGCTTTAAGCCCGGATTGGCCCGCGACAGCGAAAACGAGGGCGAACGAAATAGCCATTAACAAGGGGATTCGAATCTTCATAGTTTTATCTCGTTGTTTATCTAGCGAATTGCGTGGGCGGTCAATGTACGCCCGTCCGCACTATAGAGGAGCCCGGCAGACTCATCGGTAAAGAAACGCGGGTCGGGATCTGAAACGGCGGCATACCGCTCGCCGCGTCCGGTATGGACGTTGACGCCGACCAAACCCTTTCCATCCATGGGCTTCGGCATTTCTGTGTAGAAGTACATATGCTGGCTGCGAAGGTCAGAGAACCGGCGCTTTCGCAACAGATAATCCGCAAGCCTGTCGGCGTATCTCGTCGGATCGAGTCGGTCAAGAAGGCGCTCTTTGACTTCACCGCCTGAGGGGATGATCCGTCCCATCACCGACGGGCGGACTATTTCAATACCGCGGGCTGAACCGGCGAGCCGCTGTGCGCTGCCCAGCCAGCCGAAGGAATAAATGCGGCCCGAGGCGATCGAGCCGGCATGGTTCCCGGCAAGCGTGGCGAGATCGAAGGCTCCGAAACGGCTTGCCAACCCGCTCCAGCGAAAGGTCCCCGCGGCCGAAAGCAGGGAGGCACCGCCGCGGGCGAAGCCGAAGACGGACGAAACGGGCCCGGCGTACCTGAAATATAATGCTGTCGCGCGGAGAGCGACGCCGGCGATGATCCGCAGGGCCCCACGGCTTGGAGCCTTATGCCGCGCCCGCCACGCCTGTTGGCCCTCGGAGGTGAATGCCGCGATCTCGTCACCGCCACCGACGACCGCCTGCCTGCGTTCGTTGAGGATAAGAAATCGAGCGTCATCGATGTCGTGATCGAACCGGGCACGTCGGCTGCCGGTAGCAAGGTCGAGGTCATAAATATGGTCGCTGTCGGCGATCACGATCGATTCGCGATCGGGGAATACAAAGTTGGTCAGGCCTTTATCGGCGCCCTTAAATCGCCAGCGTGTGTCACCGTTTTCGATGTTGATCGCCGAAACTCCGTAAGGGCCCTTTGACCGGATCTCGCCGTCTTTTAACCGCGTAAAGCGCCCGCCGGTTCGAACGAACAATGTGCCGTCGGTAACGACCATTTCGGAGACATTGCCGAGATCATCCGCCTTCCAAACCACGTTCCCGGTCCGGCGGTCGACGGCCCGGACCCGGCCGCGGCCAGAGATATATACGAATCGGTCGTCGAAGACCGGATCGGCCTCGGTTAGTGCGAGGCCGCCCTCATTCACCTTGAACTTTTCGCGCACCTTTTCTTTGCCATCGGTTGCGTCGTAGCTCGTGACCCCGTCGTAAAAGAGAAACAGGCGGCCATCCAAAAGAAGCGGAGCTCGATAATTGTCCAAGGTGAACGAGATCTCGCCCAGATCCTCGCCAAAGCGCGAGGGCATCATTTCGATGTCCGAGTCGAAGCTGCGCCGCCACAACTCGTCGCCGGTCGAAAGCCGCAGCATATGCACTACGGGTTTGCGTTTAAATTCTTCACCATATTTGCCGCGATTGTTGCGAATGGTGACGACGGCCAACAGATCTCGTTCGGGGTCGAAGGCGAGCTGCATCACGTCGCCGCGCATCTTATCGCTTTGCCAGATGTGGCCGCCGGAGACAACATCTAGTGCGTAGATGCGAGAACGGTTGCCGAGATCGCGAGAGAGGAGGACGAGATCTGTTCCCGGCAGCGGCGCTATCGAAGTTTCTTCCATTCGGCCCGTCTCTATCCGCCAGAGCCGTTCGCCGCTGCGTGCGTCGATACCGTATAGGCTTCGCTCGGTCCCGGCGAGGAGGATGCCTAGGCCGGTGTCCTGATAGGCACGTATTTCGGAATCGAGGCGGAGCTGCCATTGGCCGCTGATAGAAACGGCCGAAGCGAAGAGAAGCAGTGTGAGGGTAAGAGGACGCATACCCCCATATTATCACCGAATTTTATGAAGAGGATATCCCGGGTGGTCATCGGACGCGGTATCCCTTTTCTTTCCAAAGGATCACGACGGTCCCGGTAAATTTGTCGGCGATGGCCCGGAAGCCGCTGTCGAGCGCACGATAGGCATCCGTTCCGCGGCGAACGTCTGTAAGTGATTGGCCGGAATAGGCCGTGTCGTACCAGACGTTGCCACGCAGTTCGAAAGACTTGCCGCCCTCAACCCGTCGAGCTGGCGGGCCCGCGGCACGTTTTGCCTCGGAGGCATCATTTTCGGCCATGCGGGTCGCGGCCCTTTCGCGGGTTTCTCCTGCGGGAGGGGCTACGGTGATCGCAGGTGCTTTTGCAGGCCGGGGCGGATTCTCGACCTTTTGTTGTTGTATCGACGGTTCTCGCTCTTCCCGCGCGGGTGAAGCATCCGCGACCGCGGCATCTTCAGCAGGCCGTGGCGGCGGAGGGGCGGGCAGCGACGCGGCGAGGTCGCGGCCCGTCATTGCATTCGCTACTTCGGAATCTTGTCTTGCGACGGCACGGTTCGCAGCGGCGTTATCAGCGACATTGTTTTCGACGATCTCACCTCGGTTGGCGTTCATCGCCATGGTTGCTGTATTTGAAACCGAGCTCGAAAAATCCTCATTCGCCATCACACCCGGATCGTCAGCACCCGGGCCACGAGCGGTCTCGCCGACCATTGTGGAGTTCTGGGTCGATACGGCAGTGTCGCCGCCGCCTATGTTCAAAAGCACGACATATCCGATGAAGCCGGTAAAGACGAGCACCAGGGCGCCCATGCTAAATGCGAGGCCGGGGCCGCGGAGCAGGCCGCGATACCACGGTTCTTTTTCAGGCTGCAGAAGGATCGCCGGTGCCGCGGCTGCAGCCTCGGCACGGTCTTCTGTCGAAAGCGAGATGACTGCGGCAAGCGATCCCCGGCAATCGCCGCAGTCCGCAAAGTGGGCGATGTAGGTATGCCGAGCGGGTTCCGGAACCGCATTTGCCGCAAAGGCCGCTATCTGGTCAGCATCGAGATGGTTCGCTTCAGCGGACGGCGCACCCCTGAGGTGCGGCTGTCGCAGCAAAGCGTCAATATTTTTGTCGAATGTCGGTTCCATCTCTTTACAAGCCGAGGTGCCGCCGCCTCTTTTGGAGGCATTTTATGCTCTGGCGGCGGCGCGTGCCCGGCTTTTTCCCGCCAACTAAAGAACGCCGCTAAGGGCGATTTCTTGCAATAACAAGGCCACCGTTACGGCCGCGATCATCTTTTCCAGGCTAAAACCCGTCTTTTCGGCGGCATCCGCCAAATATCTATCGATCTCGGCCTCATTCCAGCCATGCTGCTGCCGAAGAGAATCTTCGACCGCCTTTCGGACGCGGCCCTGAATGCGGACCAGTTTGCGGCTCGCCGTTGCCTCGTGGTATCCGAACGTTTCGGCTATATCCTTGAGCCGCAGGTCGTCGAAATAATACAGCTTCAGCAACAAGCGATCCTCGGGATCGAGGCCCGTGATCGCATCGCTGAGAGCCGCAGTGAGGTCGATACCGGCCTCTTTTTCTGTGAGCAGGGCTTCGGGATCCGGTGCCGTCGAGACCAATCCATTGTCAGAACCGGCGTCGTTCGCGAGGTGGTCCATCTCACGGTCCTCTTCCACCTGGACCAATTTTGACTGCTTCCGAAATTGGTCGATCGCAAGCTGAGAGACGACGGCACGGAGCCAGCCGGCCAGCGACCCGCGGCCCGAGTAATAGGCAAGCTTGCTCTTTCGATTGCCGTCGGCGTCATTCCGAAGGCCGTAGAGCTCCGCCCAGATCGAATCGGCTAGGTCCTCGGCATCTTCGTTATTCGAGGACATCTTTCGAGCGGCGGACTTAACTGTCGCGTCGAAGTGGGTCACGAGATTTTCCCATGCAGATTCGTCTCCGTTCTCGCACGCGACGATGAGGCAGAGGTCGTCGGCGCGGATCACATCGATAAACTGCCGGACGTCGGTGCGGCCCGCTTT
>JAEWBM010000050.1 GCA_023391155.1 Acidobacteriota bacterium | reverse complement strand
CACGAGAGCCGTTCGCTGCCACGTTCAATCTCTAAGGCGGCCCCGCATCCGACGCAGGAAAGTTTGAAGATAGAGATTGGGGAATTTTGCATTTGGGATTTCCGGACGTGTACGAATTTGGGGCAATATTACACGCTCGTGAGGTTTTCCGCAATCCCCATTTGAGGTACGTCCTAAATTGCTTTCCGCTGAGGGTTGACTATGTTTATCGGGTGGGATTAAACTTGCTCGTCCAATCGACACCCACTAAAGCTTAAGGAGTTAAACAAAATGTCAATAATTTCCCCCGCTGCCCGTTTGAGGAGGGGCATGGCCGCGCTTGTGTGCGTTTCGCTGTTAACCCTTACCTCGGCCTTTGCCCAAACGGCGCCGGCCTATGAGATCGAGCTGGTCGTTACAAAAGGAAAGAAATCCGTGGAAACGGATGCCGATATCATCTTTGAGCAGGAAGGCTTTCGCGTTGTGCCGGATAAGAAGAGCTTTGCCGATGCGACGAGAGAGTTTGCCTATGCCGACATCAAACAGGCGGACCATTCCTATTCGAAAAAGCCGATGCTCTCGGCCGGCGGCGCCATTGCGGCTGCGCTGGTGATCGGGCTTTTTGCTCTGCCCTTTCTATTTATAAAGAAAAAGAAACACTGGATGACCGTTCAGACCGAGACGGACTATGCCGTGATGAAGCTCGGCGACAAGAACTATCGCCAGATCGTCGCCGAATTCGAAACCCGCGGCGTAACCGTCGCCGATCTTAAGGAAGAAGGTAAGTAGGTCATAAAGTCGCCAAAGGCGACAGCTAGAGTCGTAGGTTGAACGGGGATCGGGCGGATGGGAGCAGTCTTTAATTCTCATCTCTCATCTCTCATTTCTCATTTCCGTCACTCATCACGCGTCACTCATCACTTTCATGTATATTTATTCTCATGAAGAATGCTGACGGAATGGAGTGTGTGCGATGCGGGGCGACGGCGATGGTCGACGGTTCGCTGATGGAGGGGTCTTCGGGCGGCGACGTTCTGTTCGTTCCGGCCTCGGTGTCTTATTTTAAGCGGATGCTGGCGATCGGCAATCGGAAGATAAAGGCCTTCGCCTGTCTTCACTGCTCACATCTCGAGCTGATGGTCGAGTTCACCGACCGCGACCGCAAAAAGTATCAGGATTTCGAAGGCCCTCAGCCCCCCATCCTCGACCGCATCTCGGAGGATTAGTTCCGGGGGGCACAGGCCGTGGCTGCGACTTGATAGAACGCGGATCAACCGGATAGGGGCGGATCTTTGATTCTCATCACTCGTCACTCATCACTCGTCACTGTTCGACTGAACTCGTGGCTAATACCTAGCCCGCGAATTACGCGAATAAACACGAATAAGATAACCACGAAAGAAGAAAAGCAGAGATCACCACTCATCGTTTGACCCAGGTTCTCTTACCGCAAAGTTACGCAAAGTTTTTCGCAAAGTTACGCTAAGTGTTGTTCGCTTTCGTGAAATTCGTGTAATTCGTGGCTAATCTTTCGCCCGCGAATTACGCGAATAACCACGAAAAAGATAACCACGAAAGAAGAAAAGCAGAAACGAAAAAATCCGACCACAGAATCCACAGAAAGAAGACACGGATCTGAAAGGACATCCGCTGAACGCGGATCAGCCGGATCAGTCAGATAAGAACGGATCTATCATCTGTCATCTATCATTTCTCATTTCTCATTTCTCATTTCTCATTTCTCATTTCCCATCTCTCATCTCCCCCGCTCCCCTTTCCTCATTTCTCATTTATCATCTATCATTTAACACTTAATAAGCGTGGCCGATGTTCCTTACACGATTCTCACCAAAGACGGCGATCGAAAAGCTCGGGCGGTTCCCTTCGCGCGTCAGGCGGGGTTTGTCTGAATATCGGTTCGTAACCTATCTCGCAATTCTCGGCCCAGGAATGATCGCCGCCAACGCGGGGAATGACGCAAGCGGCATCGCCACTTATTCGTCTGTAGGCGCCGGCTACGGCTACGGGCTGCTGTGGGCGTTCATCCCCATGGTCATCTCGCTGATCGTCGTGCAGGAAATGTGCGTTCGAATGGGCGTAGTCACCGGCCAGGGCCTGGCGGACCTGATCCGCGAGCAATTCGGCGTGCGCTGGACGGCGATCGTCATGCTCGCGCTGCTCGTCGCCAACACCGGCGTGATCATCTCCGAATTCGTCGGCATCGCCCAGGCATCAGAGCTTCTCGGCATCCCCCGCTATCTGGCGGTCCCCGTGACCGCCGCTCTGATCTGGTGGCTGGTCGTTAAAGGGACGCAAAAGCGCGTTGAGGCCGTCTTTCTCGCGCTCTCGCTCGTTTTTCTTAGTTATATCTTCTCGGCATTTCTCTCCGAACCACAATGGGGCGAGGTCGCCCGCGGGTTTACCCGGCCAACGTTTACTTTCGACACGGTTTACCTTTTTGTCGTTATGGCGTTGATCGGAACGACGATAACGCCGTTCATGCAGGTTTACGTGCAATCCTCCGTCGTCGAAAAGGGATTGGATGCCGACGACCTCCCGCTCGCACGGGCGGACGTTATCGTCGGCACGACCTTCGCCGTAATAATCGCTGTTTTTATTGTTATTTCAACCGGCGCGACGCTCCACGCCGCCGGGATCACCGAGGTCGATTCTGCCGCAACGGCCGCCAACGCCCTTGTTCCCGTCGTTGGCGTTTACGCAAAATATCTCTTCGCCATCGGGCTTTTCGGCGCGGCGATGCTGGCGATGGGCGTTCTGCCGCTGGCGACGGCATATTCGATGAGCGAGGCCCTGGGTTTTGAAAAGGGATTATCGCGGAGCTTTCGAGAGGCCCCGATCTTTCTCGGCATTTTCACCGCGCTCATCGTCATCGGCTCGATCGTTGCGCTTATCCCCGGGATCCCGCAGATAAAGCTGCTCGTCTTTACCCAATGCGTCAACGGCCTCCTGCTTCCGGTCATCCTGGGCGCGATCCTCAAGCTTGTGAATAACCCCGAGATCATGGGCGAGCACGTGAACTCGCGCGTTTTCAATGCAGCAGCGATCACGATAACTCTCGTCGTCTCAACGCTGTCGCTGATGTTGATTGGCATGACGATCGCTGATATGTTTTAGCACTGCTGATTTATGCCTGTTTCCGTTTCGCAGAAAAAGCTGATCGTTATGCTCGCCTTCGCGGCGGCGATCATTCTTGTCATTACGATTCTGCCCTTTGTCGAAACCGCTCTTCGCGATTGGATCTATGCATATTTCGGACTTACGGTCCTCGCCGACGGAAGCGTTGTCACCGCTGAAGGAGCCTCGCCGCATATAACCACCGCCACCACGCTCGGGCTGGTATTTAACCTGTTCAATATCCTCAAGATCCTTCTGTGGATGGCCCTCGTCATCTTCATTGTCCGGATCGTCTTTCATTTGATCTTTGCCACCGCTCTCCGCGGCTCGGCCGAAGGCGAGATCACTTCCCTGATCCGCACGATCCTGTCGATCATCGTATATATCGTCGCGTTTTTCATCATCTTCCAATCGCAGTATCCGAATGTTCAGCTAACGGCTCTCTTTACCGGCTCGACGATCGTGGGCATCGTCGTCGGCCTTGCTTTGCAGGATACGCTCGGCAATCTTTTTGCCGGGATCGCGCTGCAGGCAGACCAGCCGTTTCAGGTCGGAGACGTCGTGGCTATCACGAACCAAGGAATGGGAAAGGTCGAGAGCGTTTCTTGGCGGGGGGTAAAGATCCGGACGTTTCAGAATAAGCTATTGGTCATCAGCAACGCGGTACTGGGCAAAGAAACGATTGAGGTCGCCCCGCGCGACAATCTAAACGCGAGACTGGTCTTCTTTTCGACCCGCTTCGACAATTCACCGACCCGGACGATCCAGTCCGTCCGAGATGCCGTGCGTCAGGTCGAGAACGTCTCGCAAAAGATGCGCCCGGTCGTCCGCATACGTGAGCTATCGGATCTAGGCATCGAATGGGAAGTGAAGTATTGGTGCGAGGATTATGCAAAGCACAACGAGACCGACGCCCTGATCCGCCAGCGGATCTGGTATGTGTTTCAACGGGAGGGGATCGATTTCGCTTATCCCACCCGCACGGTCTATATGGAGGAGCACGAGCGCCGTCCGGGTGTGGAGGAATATACCGAACGGGTCGCGGAGCAGGTCGCCCGCGTTCCGATCTTCCAGCCGCTTTCCGATAACGAATTGGAGGCGATCGCCCGCAGTTCTAAGAAGCGCATCTTCGCCCCGGGCGAAGCGATCGTTCGCCGCGGCGGCGAGGGAAATTCGATGTTTATCATTACCCGGGGCTCGGTAAAAGTGCAGGTCCCGGTAAAGGAGGGCGTCCGGACCGTCAGCCATTTGGGAGCGAACGACTTCTTCGGCGAAATGAGCCTGCTCACCGGCGAACCGCGTTCAGCGACCGTCGCCGCCGAGGAAGAGACCGAGGTCCTCGAAATACGCTCGTCGGCATTAAAGCCGATCCTGGAAAAGAATCCAACCCTGGCCGAGGCTATAAGTTCGCTGGTAGATGAGCGGCGGGAATTGCTTAGCCCTGATTCCACACCCGATGCCGCAAGCACCGAGCAAAGGCAGAAAAGCGTGCTCAACTCTCTAAGGAAATTTTTCGGGATCAACGACTGAGATATTCAGCCAACGTTCTTGTCGTAGATATCGTGAAGGACTTCTGAGATCGGTTTACGGTCTGCGTAGGGGTCTTCGTTCGTCTCTTCTTTTTTGCCGTTCGCCCTTGCCTGTTTCGGCACAACGCTTTCCCGCGGCCGCTCCCGTTCACGGTCCGATGGCTCGCCCGAATAAGATGCGGGTACGAGTGTTTCGAAGTACTCCGGGCTCGGCTGCTCTTCCTTTGCCTCAGCGTCCGCAGGTTTTGCGGGCGGCAAACCGTTGGCAAATTTCACACGGCTCTCTTCCAGCAGGGCCGCTCCACGCAAACGGCGGGTCCGCTCAAGCGCTCTCACGGCGGCAGAGGTCAGCGGAGCGTCGGCCGGTTCACGCTCGATCTTCCGCAAAACTTTTACGTAGTTTCGCAGCTCCGGCGTTGGGTAGACATACGCCCCTTCGCCGCCGTTCTCTCGCTCTAGGACCTCTGAAAGATACTTCACGGCCGCCTTGTGATCGCCCGCCTTGTTGTAAAGGGCGCCGAGCGTGAAATGCAAAAGCGGCGGAGCGGCACTCATGCGACGGACGATCTCTTCGCCGCGCTGTATCGCCTCGGTAAGTTCAAAGCCGAACCACCGCCGGTCGTCATCCCGAAGCATCTCATTCGCCGTAAGGTAGAACTCAAAGATCTCACGGGTATCCGAACGCGACCCCGTTGCAAGCATTTTAAGAACGAGGTAAGCGAACACTCCGAAAAAGAAAACGACGAACAGCGGGATCTGCGCGACTAGCAGCATGGACGCGATTATCCCGAAGGCGAGCACATACTGGCCCTTTTCTTTGATCGTCCCCGGGACGCGCTTCTGTAATGAAGTGTCGCTCAAATCCTTCCTATGCTTTCTCTTCCGGTATCTCCGGTTCGATGATGTCGTCTACGGACGGAACATCCGGCTCCGGTGCGGCTGCCGCGGCCGCCCCGCCATCTCCGTTTCCATTTTCTTTAATGTGCTCTTCCGGGCGGGTCGCCGCCTTTTCCTCTTCGTGCATCTTCAGCCCGAACCCGGCCATCACGTCCAGTACCTTATCAAAAACCACGTAAGGAGCATTGCCGATATAAGTGAGCGTGTCGCCGAGGGCCATCGCTTCCAGCTTTACCAGGTTGGCGATCTTTTTCTCGAGCGGCATCGCGGCGAAATCCTTGATATACTCCTCTTCCTTCACCTTCTCATCCTGCTCCTGCTTTTCTTTGTCTTCGGCCTCGGCCTTCGATTCTGTCATAATTCTGATCTCTCCGAGCGAATCGATCTTTACCTGGCAGCCCAATCGCCGATCGCCCATGTCACCTTCGAAATATTTCTTTTCGACACGGGTCGGATGCGACAGATGCCCCTCGCCCTGCTTGATCGATACTTTGCAGAAATGTTGCTTAGCATCTATATCACACGGCATCTCGGGGCGGATGCCCAGCCTCTTTGCGGCATCGATCAGGTATGTGCCTACCGGGACAACACCCTCGCGATTCTCTCTTTCAAAAACAATATCAGCTTCTTTCATAACTAACTGCCCATGACCGTTCTCACCTTGACCCGCGGTTGAGCACCCGAAGGCGGAACGTTCGCATCCTTGCTCTTCGCCTGGCATTCGGAGCACAGCCCCCACATACGCAAACTATGATGCGAAAGTGCGAACCCAAATTTCGCTGCCATTTCATCCTGCAGATTTTCTATCTCCTGGGAAAAGAATTCGATGACCTTTCCGCACTCCGTGCAGATCATGTGATCGTGGTGCTCGTGATCGTAATGGTGCTCGTAATATGTCTTGTTATCTCCGAAACGTACCTCCCGAGCCAGGCCCGCCTCCGTCAAAAGTTTCAGGGTCCGATATACCGTCGTATGGCCGATCGATGGATCTTCCTTGCTCACCAGCCGATACAGGTCCTCGCTTGTCAGATGTTCCTCGGTATCCAAAAATGTCTCGAGAATTAGATCCCGCTGCCCCGTTCGCCGCAGGCCGGCCTTTTGGATATGCTCAAGGAATATCTCTCGTTCCTTGCTGAATTTCTCCTCTTTTCCCGTCATTCCTATACTAAAATCTTATCACTCGCCGAAACCTTTCGCTATCTTTATCTTTTCAAGCAGCTCCGCGACGTCACCTTCGCGCCCCTGGGCAGCCGCAGAGATCCTTGCTGTGTATTCGCCAAGCAGGATAAACGTCTCACGGATCTCGGGCGATATATTTTGGTCGATAGATGCCATATGGCGTTCAAAGGCTGCCGCGTCAAACCGAGCGAAACTCCCGGTCAACCCTTCTCCCGGCTGAACATCTTCGATGTTTCTCAGGGCGCTCCTCGTCAGCGGCATCAACATGTCGTTAGCTGCTTTGCGCTCGACGCCGCACTTGGCGAGCATTTCCGCCGCCATATTAAAAAGCGCCGCCATATTACCGGCCGCCATAACGGCAGATGCGTGATAAAGCGGCTTGTATTCCGTGCCGATCGTAAAGGGCTTTCCGCCTATTGCGCGCGCCAGGCCGCTGGCCACATCACCAGCGGCAGTGTCGCCTTCGATACAAAAGTATTTCCCCGCGAGCATCTCGCTTCCCGAGTGGGGATCGCTTATAGATACGAGCGGATGCATCGACGCCGCTGCTATTCCCCTGTCGCGAAATGGATGGAGCAGCGAGGAATCCAACGAACCGCTAGTGTGGAGTACACATCTTCCGCCACTTAACAAAGGTGCGATGCCAGCCGCAGCTCTCTCGATCTCGGTGTCAGGACCGCCCAGAAAAAAGACTTCCGCATCGACCGAAGGAAGATCGGTAAGTTCGACACTAACGATCCGCTCCCCTAGCTCCGGCCTCAGGCGCGAGAGATCACGGACCGCTACCGTGACCCGATAGCACGCCTTTGAGAATGCGATCGCGAGGGACCCTCCGATTCGGCCGGGTCCGACGATACAGATCGGCTGCATCCTCTTAAAATACTATGTATTTGAGGTGTTTAGAAATTGATGTCAGATCTCAACGATCACGGCGTCCTCAACGATCGTTTCGGCATCGAGGCCGTCGAGCAAATGAAAGGGCGACTCAGCATTCGGATCCATTGCAGCTTCCGTCCCAAGGCCCAGCTCGAGTATGACCGAACGCAGGACAAGCACCTGGTCCATGGAAAATCGCGGGATAGGTTCGTCGCTCTGGAACATTTCTATCAGCTCGCGGGCCGCGACCGCCTTTTCAGAATTGGAAGCTCCCTCGGCGATGGCTCCGAGTGCGGGTAGCACTGGATTGTGCGGCCGGGCGAGAAACACGCGAAACCGTTCAAGAGCTCGCGAGACCGTCCCCCAAAGCTCGGACGGAAGGTCGCGCCACTCCGGCTCGCTGCCCAATCTAAATGAACAGATGCACGTCGGCTGTTCAGCTATCGCACGTCGGACCTCAAACTTGCAGTCGAGTTCCTCAAGCCGTTTAGTAAGGGCAGCCGCCGTGCGCGCCCCAACGCGGCTAAAGATCGGCAGATCGGACAGCTCCTGATATTCCCGCCAAACGTCCGAGCGGCAGATCTCGTCGAATTTCTCCTGCAGATCATGCGAACGCATCACGCTGTCGTGGCGCGTCACGAAATTCTCAGAATAAGCTCGTTGAAAACGCTCCCAAAGATAACCGACTTCGCGGTTTCGCGTTTCAGACGGTTCAAGTAACGCCATATCGAGCGATGCGATCAACGCGGTTCGGACCTTTTCAATTTCCGTATCGTCCGAAAACTCCGCAGCAGCGATGTAAGAGCTGACCCGCTGATACTCATCAGCGGCATCGAGAAAATGGCCAAGCTCTGCAGCGGCGTCCAGGCTCTTGGCATATTCGGCTTCGGAATCCGAAAAGATATGGGCGACAGTACTGAGTGCATGCTCCAGGTCCGACGGGTTTGCGACCGCTTCGCGCAGTGCATCGGCCGCGGCTCCCAGGGTGTCTTTCACTCTCGAGGCTCGTGCCCACTCGCGCGTGTTTATATAGACCTCTGAGACCTCGTCGAACCTGCTCAAGACCGCGAGCCTGTCCCATTCCTCAAGAAACGCACTCGCGCCGTTCATCACGAGGGACCGGTCTTTATTGTCCGAAACGGATTTGATCTTGTCGTCGCCGCTTAAAATGCGTGCCCAACGTACCAATAGTTCGCTCGATACCGTCGAAGACGCTGTACCCATTACCCCGACAATATCGTCCCAAACGATTCGCAGATCGAGCGATCGGGCACCGATGCGGTCGCCCTGTGATGTAACGAATTCGATCCTCCGCTCAGCAACAAGCGAGGCGAGGATGAGATGCTGGGCCTCGCGAGTAAGCCCAAAGGGCGGCTGCCGAAGTTCGCGATAGATGTCCCCAAGCGGCACCACTTCCGACCCGCCTGACGAGCAAAGCCCCAGAACGGCCGAAACAGTGTCCAGCTTTTCGATCTCTTCCAGTGGTGCGGGCTCAAGGCCCTTTTCGCCCCGCTGTGTCAACCCCAACGGTTCCGCAAAGGCCTCGGCAAGCGATTGGGCCTCGTCGAGGTTTCGCTTGGAGCCGACGTAGAAGTCCATTACCAGGTTCGACACTTCGCTCATCCCGAGGCGATCGCCAAAAACGGGATGCTGGGGAAAGCGCGTTTCGAAAAGAGGCTCGAGCATTACTGAGAACAGATCCGACAAGGTGCGGGCACCTTTAGCAGGCTCCGAAAAATTGTAGTCGAACCCGTCGATCGTCAACTTTCCGCTCTCGAGCATCACGCGGTCGAATATTTTCTCGACCGCGACCCTGTGTGCATGCGCCGAAGGGCGAATGTCGGTGCCGAATTTTTCGATCAGGCCGGTGTCGAACTGCAGGGCGTGGTAGCGTGTGATCGTTTCGACCTCATCAGCCCTTAGCTCGCCTGCTCTCCACAGGACACGGGCCGTTTGTCCCTCGGCATCTCCGGTAGAACCATCCGGGTCGAAGGTGATCATCGCTTCCCAATCAAGGAACTCATCCCTCGCTGGTGATGCGGGATTCGCCGCTCCGCTCTCTATGAGCGTAACCGAACCTCGCCGAATGCTGCCCCTCCACTGGATCGGGCAATCCATCATGTAGCGCCCCGCTCCGGCGGTGTCCGATACCGAAAAATCTGAGTAGCGGTCCTGCATCATCCGCCGAAGCGTGGCAGGCACCACTTCCGAACCGAGGCCCTCGACCGCCTCTTGCAGGGCGACGTTCAGATCATCCTTGCTGCTGACGCGGAAACTGTAATAAACATCGTCGCCGCCAAACTGACGGACCGCGATGTCATCCGGCAACGCCGCCGAAAACTGCTCAATGATGCCCTTGACCCCGTCTGCAGCTTTTGGCGGATCGGCTTCATCATAGATCAGCATCGCCGCACAGATGTCCTCAGCGGTCGCACCTCTGCCATCGAGCGAAAGCAGAAGCAATGCCTTTAAGATGAGCTTTGCCTGCAGCCTCTGGATCACGGGGATCTTCGCGACCACTTCGCTGTTGAGCTTGTCGTAAGCGGCGAAAGCGTCCTCAAGATCCGCCATTTTCCTCAGGCTCGCCTCGGCAGCGTCAAAGACCTCGTCAAATGCGATGAGCGAATTAGCCGGGCGCCCGAGTATCCGCTTTCCTGCTTCGGACGCGAACCCCAGCAAAGCGAAATCCTGAACGAAAAGCCTTACATATGGCGCGACCTCGAGGATGCCGGGATGCAGCGGGTAAAGCAAAGAGAATTTCTGCGAGCTCCAGCGGAAATTCGGCACGACCGATCGGAAAAATTCGTAAATGTCCCCGATCACCGGATCTACATCGCTATTCTTCGGAAATACGTGAGTGTTTACGACCTTGTAAAGATGTTCCTGGTCCAGGAAATCGATCGAATATGTCCTGGCGATCGCCGCATTCGTCCCGTCCGCCCCTGAAATATCATCATCCAGAGCCAAACAGAGCATTACATTCCGGCCTTTTGCCGCCTCAGCGAGTTCACCCAAGACCGGGCCGTCATCCCGCGTAACCCGCGAAGTTCGCTCCATTGCGGTGTCAACGATCACTATCAACGGAAGGTCGCCGACCCTCTCCGCTGCGGCAGCCAACAGCTCTGTAGCCGAATCTAACGGAAACGGTGTTTCCTCGCCAAACTCTGCCACTACACCGTCATAGAGCTCTTCGAGCAATGTGCCTTTTAGTCCGCGGCGAACACGCACGACCGGATACCGCCGACGCATCAGCGACAATGCCGAGGCACTCACGTGCGAATCCTGTACCCGCGATCTTAGGTCCGGCTTTGAGAGAACAGCCCCGAGGGCCGCGAGAAAGTGGCTCTTTCCTACACCTCGGTAGCCCGCAAGCGCAAGCGCTCCGCCGGAATTCTCGGTGATCCGTCCCGCGGCATCCAGCCACTTTGCCATCAGGGCAGATGTGCTGTCCGTAAAGCAATATGCCGAAAGCACCGATTCCGGATCTCCCGTGTAGTCCGAGATCCCGGGAAACGTGCGAACGTCAACGATATCCTTAACTTTCTCCTGAAGCCGTTTCATTTTTCTAGTGTTAAATTTTGCCTCGATCGGGCATCGCAGATGTGGCTGAGGAACATCCAAATATGCAAAGACGGTAGGGCCGGCACAACAGCCATCTCACATTGTATCAATTTTTGGCTTTGTGCGAAAGAATTTCATTTGTGCCGTCCTTGCCCTCTTTTTCGCTCCCGATCGGCACCGCAACGAAATTGACGTGACCTGCATCAAAGAATTATTGATTTAGACCGTGAATAAATTTAGTATTAAACCAGAATCACAACCCGGAGGTTATATGCGTTTTGAACCGATCCGCCGTACAGCAGCTCTGATCGCGATGTACGCTGTCTTAATTGGTGCTGTCGGCTTTTTCCCGATATCGGTCGCGGCCCAGACGGAAGACGGCAAATCGGCTGTTGCTCAACAGACCGGCAAACCCCTTTCCACTAAGGAAGACCCTACACAGATCGGCAAGCGTAAGATCAACAGCGGTACCGACAAGTTCTTTGGATGGCTCGGCGGCTCTCAGGAAAAGGAGATCGCTCTCGGCCGCCAGCTCGCACTTGAAGTTGAGCAGTCGGCAAAGCTCGTCGAAGACCCGATCGTAACCGAATACATTAATCGAGTCGGGCAAAACCTTGTCCTTCATTCCGATGCGAAGATCCCGTTCACCATCAAAGTGATCGACAGCGACGAGGTTAATGCCTTTGCGCTTCCGGGCGGATATTTCTTTGTTAACCGCGGCCTCATCCTTGCCGCCGATAACGAAGCCGAGCTCGCCGGCGTTATGTCGCACGAGATCGCTCACGTTGCGGCCCGTCACGCGATGGAAAATCAGGGCAAGCTACAGGCGATCAACTACGGATTGCTGGCGACCATCATCTTTGGCGGCGGTATAGCAAGTGCGGTCGCGCAAAACGCGGGCGGCCTGGGACAGCTTCTGAGCTTCCTGCAGTTCAGCCGCGGTGCGGAACGCGAAGCCGATATGCTAGGTGTTCAATATCTTTATGCCGCGGGTTATGACCCAACCGGCATGGCGACCATGTTCGAAAAGCTTAACGAAAAGAACAAGAAAAAGCCGGGCACGCTCGCTAAGATCTTTTCGTCGCATCCACAGTCGCTCGACCGACGCGATGCAAGCCTCGAACTCGTTGGCCGTTTCCCGGAACGTGAGGAATATATCATCAGCACGTCTGAGTTTCAGCGTGTGAAAGCCCATTTGATGAAGCTTACGAACGCACGGGCCGGTGTGGTCAGCGATATGGAAGAAGAGGCCGGAAGGCCGACGCTCAAGCGAAGGCAGCCGGCACCCGACGAGACGAATCCGGCCGATCCGGACGGGGTCTCGACATCATCAGACAGCGGGCCGCCAAAGCTAAAGAGGCGAGGCGAACCGGATCCGCAGCCTTCTCCGCAACCGTAAGGTTGAACCGTTAGAAAGCAAGAGCCTGTCGGCTATCAACCGGCAGGCTCTTCTATTTGCAGGATCCGTACCCGCGTTTTCTTACTTCGCAAGCTTTTGCTTGACCCTTTCTGACTGCTGCGGATCGGCCGTTAGTTTTAACGCACGTTCCCAAGCTGACTTCGCAAGGTCCGCACGAGCTTGGGCGTGATAGACATCGCCAAGGTGCTCCTGGATGGTCGCGGACGAGGGGTCGAACTTAGCAGCCTCTTTAAGATAACGCTCAGCGTCTCCGAGATTCCCGAGCTTGAAGTGCGCCCAGCCTAGGCTGTCCAGATATGACGGATTGGTCGGGTCGATCCTGACCGCCTCTTCGATCATCGACCGAGCCTCTTCCATCCGCTCGCCTCGTTGTATCAGGAAGTATCCCAAGTTATTCAAAGCGATCGGATTGCCGGGCGATTCCGCCAGTACGCCCCGCAGCGTAGCCTCGGCCGCGGCAAAATCGCCTGCTCGGTTCTGCGCAGTGGCCAATGTCAATTGGGCGATCTGTTTGCGTTCATTGCCGCGGGCCAGCTTAAATGCCTCGTTCGCGGCGTCTGCAGCTTCCTTTGGCCGGTTCGCTACCGTGTAAAGGTGCGAAATAAAAAGCAAATTAGAGTATTCATCCTGAGAGCCGATGGTAACCGTGTTCGCGCTTCCCGAAACGTCCTGCCCCTTTTCGTTCAATTTCCTGATGCCCGCCACGGCCTCGTCTACTCGACCCGCCTCGGTAAGCAGAGTCGCCTCTAAACGGACAAATCCGATGTCATCCGGGGCACGCAGCTTCGCTGCTTTCACCGCCTCTAGAGCTTCGGCACGCTTGCCCGTTTCACGGTAGTAAGAGATCAGCTGCCGGTCCGCGAACAGGTCTTCGGGGCCGAAAAGTCTCCGGGCCCTATCGATCTCCCGCCTGACAGCACGATCGTCGCCCTGAGTCTTGTAAAGAGTTATCAGCTTCTCCAGCACACGCATCGAGAAGATGCGTTCGTCAGGCGAGAGGGTACGTGCATCGGCGAGCCCGCGAACCTCCAACGCTCTCTCATATGCCGCCGCAGAAGCCTGAACATCGCCGTTCCCTTGCAGCATGTCGGCAAGTTCGACCTGGATGTCCGAGGCGGCTGCGCGGTCGCTGGGCATCAGACGCTCGACAGCCGAGGTGTAGAGCCTAAGGGCCTCATCATCCCGCCCGGCACGAGCGTAGACACGTGCAAGAAGATTTACCAATGACGTGTTATCCGGATTTGCATACACCGCCTGCACCAGCGACTCGATCGCCGTTGCGGCGGCATCTCCCTCGGCGGCATCCAATGCTTCGCGGAGCAACTCGACAGCGGTCAGGTTCCCCGGATTGTCCGCGACTATCGTGGAAAATGTTTCCACCGATTCTTTGATCCTGCCCGCCTCGAGCAGTGCAGAGCCGAGTTTCATCGACGCATTCTCGGCAGAGAGATTCTCCTGCGAACCCATCACCATTCGGTAAAAGTTCGTATCGAGCGGCGTCGCGGCCCCCACCCAACTGCGAAGAGCCGATATTCGGTCATCGTCCTTGCCCTGGCGTTCATAGATGGCGCTGAGAAAAGCCCAGCCCTCGGCATTTCTCGGGTCCAACCTCGTAACATGTTTCCATTCGGTTTCGGCAAGTTTCAGAAGCCCGGCATCGGCCGAGGTCGAGCCTAAACGACCTTTGTAGGAATAAAGCCGTGCCATTATCCGGCGAGCGCCAAAGTTATCCGGGCCGACCCTTACCGCAAGGCGGGCCAACGCTATCGCTTCGTCGATCTGTGCGTCGCCCGGCTGCTGAGCTATCTCAAGTTCCGCTAGTGCGGTATAGGCCTCTGCCAGGTAGGGATCGTGGCCGACCGCTCCCTTGAATGCGTCACGAGCTGATCGAACGGCCGCGGCGATGCGTGTGCTCGAGCGGGTCCGGCGCAGCAGCCATGCATGCCTTTGCCCCTCGAGCAGCTTTGCAAGGCCGGCTTCCCTTCCTTCGCGTGAGGTCTCGAAATCGTCAGCAAGGCCGTCGAGCATTCTCTCAAGTTCGACGGAAAGCTTAACCGCCGGGACATTGGGAGCCGGAGGCGGGGTCGCTCCCTGCCGGACATTGCCCTGACCAAATACGATCGTAGAAGCCAGGAGGAAAAAGCCGAGAAATACTGCGGATCGGAACGAACTACTCATTCTATCTTCCCTTATGTGAAAAAAGGCGGCTGCAAATGAGCCGCCGTCTCTGTAATGAACCGGTGTGCCGGCCAACTTACGGCCTTTCGGCCGAGGTCGCTCGCGAGGGCTCCGGCGTCTGCTGCGAGATCACGGTCGTCAATGCCTGAGGGATCTGATTTGAAAAGATATCGCCCTGATTCTCGATTATCTGGTCGATCATCTCAAACTTTTCGCGGTCAAAATCTTTGGTCATCAGCACGCCGTTCTTGTCGATCGTCATCGGATAGATGCCGAACAATTGATTCTTGAAGTTTTGGAAGAAAGAACCGTCATCGGGCGGCATGACGTTCATGCGTTCCGGATTTGCCTCAGGGATCGAGGCCCCGATCAACTCTAGCTGTTCCTTCGACTTCGAAACGTACTCGCTGTTCGGATAATCGGCAACGATCTGCTGGAAATATCGAGCGGCCTGATCCGTCTCTTCTTCCACAAGATAGGTGTTGGCAAGCTTAAATAGCACTTCGTCCATATAGCCGAAGTTCGGATACTTTTCTATCACTTCCCTATACCGCGACTGGGCACCTTTGAGGCCACCTTTCTTCTGGTCGACCGAAAGCGTGTAATAGTAGTTCGCGATGTAGAGATTATGCAGTCCGAGATTGTTCTGAACCTCTTCCAGCCGCTTTTGGGCATCGTCCTTTAATATCGTATTCGGATAATTTGCGAGTAGTGCTTTGAGGCTTACTTCCGCTCGGCGGGCCCGGGTCGGATCTCGGTCGGGCAGGCCGATCTGCCGCATTTCCGATTCGGCGATCTTGAGCATTACGCGGTCTGCCAGGGGGTGCGTAGGAAAGAACGTCAGCCATTCTTTATAGGCCGCGATGGCCTGGATCAGTGCACTTGTCGAGCCTTCGAGAAAAAACGAATCCGCGACCGCGAGTTTTGACATCGGCAGATAGGGCGAGTCCGGATAGGTTGTGATGATGGTCTGGAAAAGCAGCCGGCCGACATCGTAGTTCTTCTTGCGAACTTCACGCGTCGCCACAATGAACAGCTCACGATCGCGGCCCGGCGAGACTGAGCCGATCAACTCATCATATTCGTCCGGCCCTCCGCCCCATGGGATGATCCCGAGCAGCTTGCGTTTCTTTTTCGGCTCACGAGCGTCACCGGCATCGATCGTTCCGTCGGCGCGTGCCTCCGCTGTCTCGACAAGCACGATATCCGTCCGCCTCTGCAGTTCGGTAACGGATGCCTCGAGCTGTTCAAGATCCGACATTTCGAACTCTTCCGACCTGTCGATCCTTCCCCGAAGCGTATTGACCTCGTTCTGCAAGGCCGATGCTTCCCGCTCTATCGAGCGAAGTCGTGCAAGCGGCGAATCGGCATTTTCTTCCTCGTCCTTCGAAACTCCTTCGTCTCGAAGCACCGACGCTGAACTTGCCGCCGACCGCCTCAGTGTTTCGAGCTTTTCGCGCATTACCTGAACGCGCTGTGCGGGCGTGCCTTCCCCCTGCGGAAAGGCTGCGACCGCGAATGATGCGATGGCAAAACATACCAAAGCGAAACGAACTTTTGCGATACCGAACATAATTTCTAAAAATTGCGTTAAACCCAAACTGTCCCGGCTTCGATCAACTTTTTAACACCGGCAGTTCCGTCACCGCCCCCGTAAACCGCCGATCCCGCGACTATTATCTCTGCGCCGGCCCCGATCATTTCTGCAATATTATCCGCGTCGATCCCGCCGTCAACTTCGATGCGTGTGTCCAGGCCCCGTTCCTCGATCATTCTTCGCAGACGCCTGACCTTATCCAAAGCCGTTGGAATGAACGCCTGGCCGCCGAAGCCCGGATTGACCGACATCACCAGGACAAAATCCGCGAACGGCAAAGCCTCTTCCAAACTCGAAAGCGGCGTCGCCGGATTGATCGCGATACCTGCCTTTCCGCCCGCTTCGCGAATCGCAGTCAATGTACGGTGCAAATGCACATCTGCCTCAACGTGCACCGAGACCATATCGGCACCTGCCTCAACGAACTGCACGGCATATCGGCTTGGCTCTACGATCATCAAGTGAGTGTCGATCGTGAGCTTGGTCGCCTTTCTTAGCGAACGCACCACGGGAAGCCCGATGGTGATATTCGGCACAAACCGTCCGTCCATCACATCAACGTGCAATACCGTCGCTCCGCCTTCTTCAATGCTGCGGATCTCGTCGGCCAGCCGTGAAAAGTCCGCGGAAAGTATTGAGGGGGCGATTTCAAACATTCAAGTTACTTTGTTGCAGGCAAATTCTGCACGGTTGTATATGTTACGGCTGCGGTGTCGTCCGCGGGCGCGTCTCGCCGGAGCCGGGCCTCGCCGCCGGCGTCGTCGCGGGACGCGGACTAGGTGTCGCCTGTGTGTCAGCCGGTTTCCGATCACCTGCCGCCGGGTCAGGCTTATCTTCCTTCTTCTCCTCGACCGTCTCGGCCGATGAGTTTGACGACGTCGAGGTGTTGGCAATAACATCCCGGGTCGTATCGGCCTTTTTCCTCTCGGTATTCGAATTCGTTGCAGGCTTTGTTTTCTTGGGCTTGTCCGAGATCATCTCTTCGATCTTCTCTGTATCGTCGGATTCAATGTCCTGGATAAGCGACTTCGGTGCTTCGTCACCGGGCTCGCCGGCCTTCGCCACAACTACCAAAATGAGCTGGCCCGTCTTCACGGTTTCCCCCGGCCGCGGAAGCTGCTCGAGAACGGTGTTTATCTTTTCCTCGCTCGGCCGGTCGGCACGCCGTTTAATTTTGAGCCCGAGAGATGCCAGCTCCTTTTCGCTCTCGACAAAATCCTTGCCGACGATATCCGGAACCTTTACTTCATTGCCGGACAGCGACATATAAACGACCCCCGCCATCCCGGCGACAAATGCCGCGAGCAGAACGCCGATTATCACTAGTTTTCCGATGGCATTAAGGCCGGTGGCAAGGATGCTCATTAGGATGACTCCGAGATCAACTGAAATTCTAACATTTTTGCCCGGTGCAACAAACGCTTTCAGGCCTTTCGAAGCACCGATATAAAAAAGCCGTCCATGCCGTCGCAGTGCGGGAATGTCCGTGCATATCCCTCTTTTGTGATGAATCTCTCGGGCACGTGCGGCCGTTCAAGGGTCCAATCCCGGTTTCGCATTAAAAAGGCGTCGATCACCGCCTCATTCTCTTCCGGTTCGAGCGAGCATGTCGAATAAATTAGATGGCCGCCGGGCCGCACGGCGTTGGACGCATTCTCTAAAATTACGGATTGCCGGCGTGAGAATACCGGAAGGTCTTCAGGCCGCAGATGATACCTGATCTCCGGGTTATGGCCTATCGTCCCCGTCCCGCTGCATGGGGCGTCAACCAGCACGGTATCAAAATGGCCATCCGCAAGCGGAAGCGGCAACTCCCCATCGTATCGAATAATATCTACGCGGCCGGGTGCAAAACGTCTCGTGATCTCGGCAAGCAGTGCCACCCTCGAAGCCGTAACGTCGCCGGCGACGATGCGAGCGTCAGGTAATGCATTTGCGATCTGCGTCGCCTTTCCACCGGGTGAAGCACAGACGTCCAGAAATTTACCAGGCGTGGTCTGAGCTGCAGCCCATCCCACCATCTGCGAGCCTTCGTCCTGGAAATATATATTGCCCTGTTCACTTGCCGAACGCATTTCCGGCGATATCCTCTCGCTTAGATAACAACCGGGCACGTTCGACGATCTTAAGGACCCGGAACGCTCGAGCAGCTCCTTTCCCGTCGCCGTTACCGCGCGCATTGCGGCAGCCGGTTCCCGGTTATTCGCCTCGGCGATCGCGACTGCGGCTTCTCGGCCCCAAATTCCCGCCCATCGGTCCAGAAGCCACACCGGGTGCGATGTGCGAATGCTTTCATCCGCTGGGACCGCTCCCGGCCCCTCGCGTGTGATTCTCCGCAAGATGGCATTTACCAACCCCTTCGCCGAGCCCTTTTTCGCCCTCTTTACAAGTTCAACGCTGTCGTTGATCGCGGCATGATCCGGAACGCGGTCGAGGAAGAGTAGCTGGTAGATGCCCAATCTCAGAGCGATGCGGACTTCAACGTCCAAAGATCTCGCACGCGACCTTTCTCCGATCACATGGTCGAGATAAAGCTGCCTGCGGAGAGCCCCGAGCGTAATTTCATGCGTGAGTGCCTTGTCCGGAGCCGAAAGCCCGGCCTCGGCTTCGGGCAATAGAATGGACGAGAACGCCCGATCGCGCTCGATGCGAAGCAATACGTCAAAGGCTGCCCGGCGAGCTGGTGAGATCGCCATCAGCCCTCCTTTTTCTGTGAATGATCGGGCTCCGATCCCTTTCGCAGGTCGTGATCCAACGTGGTTCGCGTATCGAAGACGAAACATTCACCTTGCCACAGCGACTCCTCAGGAGGAACTTCTTCTAAATACCTTAAAATACCGCCCTCGAGTTGATAGACCTCCTCAAAGCCAAGCCCCTTCATATACGGAGCAAATTTCTCGCAGCGAATTCCTCCGGTGCAGAACATCGCGACCCGCTTGTTTTTCTTCGGGTCCAATTCTCGCTCGACGAATTCCGGAAGTTCGCTAAATTTCGCCGTCCCGGGATTTAAAGCGCCCCGGAAAGTCCCGGTCCGGAACTCATAATCGTTCCTCGTGTCGAGAACCACGACGTCTTCGGACCTGATCAGATCGTTCCATTCTTCAGGCGAAACATGCGTGCCCTCGCCCAACGCAATGTCCACGGCTTTCTTGAGTGTGACGATCTCCGGCTTGATCTTGACCTCCCGCCTTCGAAACGGCATTTCCTCATGTTCGGAATACTTGGCAACTATCCTTGTTCCGATCATGTCGCCGGCGATCTTTAGAAATAGCTCAAGTTCGAACGGCTTCCCGCACACTGTCCCGTTAAACCCCTCCTCGGCGAGGATGAGCGTGCCGCGAATGCCACCGTCCTTCATCACGATCGACAGATCTTCGCAGAGATGTTCCAGCCGTTCCCGGCCGCCCATTTCCCGAAACTCGTAAAATGCGGCAATTCTATACATCGTCGCTCAAGAATGCCTCTCCCTCCGTGGGCCGTACACCATTAAAAAACGATTCGGCCGACATCGGCTGTTTCCCTTCTGGCTGTACAATTTCCAGCAAAAGCCTCTCGCCGCCGCAGTTTACGGCGTACCCCTCTTCCACTTTTAAGATGCTGCCCGGTGCCGTTTGGCTCCGGCCTCCGGCAATTTCCAGCGGCCGAGCCTTCAATATTTTAACTCGCTTACCACGGAAAAAGGTGAAAACCCCCGGAAATGGCTGAAACCCCCGTACGCGGTTCGCTATTTCAATTGCGCTCATCGACCAATCGGCAAGACCGTCGGATTTTTTCAATATCGGTGCAAGCGTAGCCCCGTCGTTGTCTTGCGGGATCGCTTTAATCTCATCGATGTCGCCGAGCGTTTCCGAAAGCAGTTCCGCCCCGATCACTGCAAGCCGTTCCATCAGCTCGATCGAGTTCTCGCCCGGGCGGATGTCAACGGCTTTCTGCAGAAGGATATCGCCGGTGTCGAGCCCGGGATCCATTTGCATCGTAGTCACGCCGGTCACCGTATCTCCGTTGACGATGGCCCAATTCACCGGTGCGGCACCTCGATATCGTGGCAACAGGGAAAAATGCACGTTTATCGCCCCTCGCGGGAACGCATTCAAAAAAGCGTCAGGTAATATCCGGCCGTAGGCCACAACGACCGCTGCATCAGCTCCGTGCCCGGCAAACTCCTGAGCAGCTTCCTCCGTCTTTAGTTTGGTGGGCTGCAAAACTTTAAGGCCTTGCTCCGCAGCAAATACTTTCACAGGAGACGCGGTCAGCTTTTTGCCGCGTCCGGCGGGCCTGTCGGGCTGCGTATAGACCGCGGCGACCTCGTGGCCGTCGGAAAGCAGCCGCGCGAGCGTCGGCACAGCGGCGGCCGGTGTTCCCATAAAAACGATTCTCATTAGCTAACAAACAAAAAGGGCAGGCGTTGGTGCACCCGCCCTTTCATAAATTCCCTGTTCCGGCTCAATAGCCACAATGATAATTCGATGCTTCGTAAACTCGCGACCACGCCCCGGC
>JAEWBM010000164.1 GCA_023391155.1 Acidobacteriota bacterium | reverse complement strand
GCGTCAACGTCCGCCTCGCCCGTGGGATAGGGTGCGATCGGCGTCACCGTGCCGTCGTTGTTTATGCGAGCCAGTTGGTCGGGCCCGTCATCCGTCGCATAAAAGAAACCCGTGTTCGGGTCGACGGCCAGGCCGCCCATGTCATGTGTCGTGGGATATGTGATCAAGATCGTCGCCACCCGGGTGTCAACGTCGATCTGCCAGATCGCTTCCGTCGATATATTCTTGGTCCCATAAAGCACCCCATCGTGCCAGGCGAGAGCGACCATCGACTGAACCGCACCTCCGCCGTCAACAATTGTTCCCAATTGATTTGGGGTTCCGCCGACGGGCCATTCCCAAAGGACCGATCCCGCATTGAACAAAACGCGGTTGTTGTCGGCGTCATACGCCGCACCCCAGACCTCGGCGCCCGTAAAGGCTTCGTCCGTGCTGCTGTCGCTCGGGTCCATCAAATAGGCCGGCACCGCAACGTCGTCAACGCCCATAAACAGGGGCTTTATCGCTCCCAGCGATAGTATCGACGGCTTGAGCAGTTTTCGTTTCTCGGTTCGATGCTCAAACATTCGCGAGCCGCGCTCGGCGTCACGGGCCATTTGCTGCTCACGCTCGGTCTCGGCAACATCATCCTTTGCCGCCGCTTGCGCGGTGCCGAATAAAAGCCCGGCAACGATCGCGAGAACAGGGAGCACGAGAAGCCGCTGCATTTGCAGAGCCAGGCAAACATTCCGTTTGGCGTAGTTATTACTGGTAGTCGTTAGACGCATAAATCCTCCTAATATTGTGAGACATAACAAATCGGCAGTGAGTCAGCCGAAAAATGGACAAGTAGTTCTGGTGTGGGCCAATTCTACTCCATTAAGTGCGTTTTCTGCAAGATTTTTGCTCTCCGTCCCGTGTCCCCGAACCAAACTGGGAGCTGGAAGCTGATAACTGGGAGCTGTTCTAAAACATAACCGTCAGCCCGCTCGCCCTAACCAGTGGCGTGTTCACCCCGTTTCACCGCCTTCTCCGCTTGGCTGGGGGCCTCGTGCTGTGATATTCTTTCTCCTTTGTAAAACGCTTGATTTTCCATCTATAAGAGGAGCAATTTAATAACAAATGGCTAATAATGAAGGCGCGCAGATCGGTAAGGTCGTCCAGATCATCGGCCCGGTCGTTGACGTTGAGTTTCAGGATTATCTTCCGCCTATTCATCAGGCACTTCGCATCGTCTCAGAAGGTTTTGAGGTTGACGAAAAAGTGGACGTGGTCGCCGAGGTGCAGCAGCACTTGGGCGAGGGCCGCGTGCGTGCCATCTCGATGCTGCCGACGGACGGCATGATCCGCGGCATGAAGGTCATCGACCTTGGCGGGCCGATAACCGTGCCGGTCGGCGAGGCCACGCTTGGCCGCGTGATGAACGTGGTCGGCGAGCCCGTGGACGAGCTGGGCGAGGTGGTCTCTGACACCCGCTATCCGATCCACCGCCACGCTCCGTCATTTGACGAACAGGCGACCGAGCTTGAGATGTTCGAAACGGGCATCAAGGTCATCGATCTGGTCCAGCCCTTTCTCCGCGGCGGAAAGATCGGCCTCTTCGGCGGTGCCGGTGTGGGCAAGACGGTCCTTATCATGGAGCTGATCAACAACGTGGCAAAGGGCCGCGAGGGTTACTCCGTGTTCGCCGGCGTCGGCGAGCGTACCCGTGAGGGGAACGACCTGCTCCGCGAGATGGTGGAATCAAAGGTCATCACCTATGGCGATGCCTTTACGCATAGCTTCGAAGAAACCGGAGCGTTCGACCTGAGCAAGGTCGATAAAGAAGCCATTAAGAATTCAAAGGTGTCGCTGGTTTACGGGCAGATGACCGAGCCTCCGGGGGCCCGTCTTCGCGTGGCGCTTTCGGGGCTGACCGTCGCCGAGTACTTCCGCGACCAGGGCAACGACGTGCTTTTCTTCGTCGATAACATCTTCCGCTTTACCCAAGCGGGATCGGAAGTGTCCGCACTGCTCGGACGTATGCCTTCGGCCGTGGGATATCAGCCGAACCTCGCTACGGAGATGGGCGAGATGCAGGAACGCATCACATCGACTAAGACCGGTGCTATCACCTCCATCCAGGCGGTTTACGTTCCGGCGGACGACTATACTGACCCGGCTCCGGCGACCACATTTGCTCACCTCGACGCCGTTACGGCGCTGTCGCGGCAGATCGTTGAGCTTGGCATTTACCCCGCCGTTGACCCGCTCGCTTCGAACTCGCGTATTCTCGATCCGCAGATCGTCGGCGACGAACACTACAACACGGCTCAGGAGGTCAAGCGAATTCTGCAGCGGTATAAGGACCTGCAGGATATTATCGCTATCCTCGGCCTGGACGAGCTGAGCGAGGATGACAAACTGACAGTGTCGCGTGCACGCCGAATCCAGCGTTTCTTCTCGCAGCCGTTCACGGTCGGCGAGCAGTTCACCGGCCTCAAGGGCGAGTACGTCAAGGTCGAGGACACCATCAAGGGCTTCCGCGAGATACTCGATGGCAAGTGCGACGACATGCCCGAACAGGCATTCTATATGGTCGGCACGATCGAACAGGCACGCGACAAGGCGAAGAAAATGGCGGCGGCCGCCTAGCGGCAGCAGTTTCGAGTTTGTAGTTCCGAGTTCCGAGTTTAGGCTTGGAACTCGAACTAGGAACCCGGAACTAGGAACGCGAAACTACCTATGCTTAAACTTGAAATAGTTACCCCCGAACGCAAGGTGATCGATGCCGAGGTCGATTCGGTGACGGTGCCGACGGCGTCGGGCGAGGCGGGCATTATGCCGCAGCACGCGCCGCTTATCTCGGCGCTCAAACCGGGAATCGTGACCGTGATGACAAAGGGCAACGCCGAACGCCTGGCGGTGTCGACAGGCTTCGTTGAGGTGCATGATAACAAGGTTTCGGTGCTCACGGATGTGGCCGAACGGGCTGAAGAGATCGACGAGCAGCGGGCCCGTACGGAGCGTGCCGAGATCGAAAAAGAACTCGCGGCCGCCTCGACTCTTCCGGCGGAAGAGACCGAGGAACTTCGCGAAAGGCTCGACCTGGCCGCCGCACGAACAAATATTCAAAAATACCTTTAATTTGGTATTTTAACGCTTGACGGCGGGGCGGGTTTCGTTTATATTCTTCTTACTGCACCGCGGTGCAGCCCTGCAATTGATAAAATACGAATTCTAAAGTTTCGGACGGAGGTCTCCACGGCCCGAGTCCGAAAACAGGGAAGGGTGCTTGGTACGGTGTGGGAGACGTATTTGGCGCCCTTTCCGCTTTTTAAACCACTTTCTCACTGTGGTAGATTTTTCTTGACAATATCCCGGTTCTCGCCGATACTCATCTCACATTTCATTCGACAGCAATAATAGATTTCCTTTGATCGCCCACTGAACAAGGGGGGGAAGCGCCGGGTGTTTTTCGATGAAGAACGCAATGGCCGGCAGTTCGCATCACGATGACTCGAAGGCTTTTTTAACGGCACCTTGCCCTTTTGATGCGCTTGCATCCGGGGGTCCTGCGGGCCCTGCCGTCGTCTCCTGTCATTTTTGTCTTAAGCCACAACTTTTCTGGAGGATATTATGAGGAAGTTATTGCGGTCCGTTCTGCCACTGGCGACGGTTCTGATGTTGGTTTTCACGGCATTCGGCCAAAGGGCTCCGATGCCTGCACAGCCCGAACGGTCGGGTGACAAGATCGCTGAAGAAGTTGATGTCGATGAGCAATTGCCGACGAGATTTTCGGCGACTCTGATCGACGGAACCACCTACCCGTTTTCAACCCTGGCGGGCGTACCGCTTGAGGATATGAGCTCCGGGACGACGCAGTTGGTCGGGCCGGGCGTCGATGATACGGCCTCCGAACTTGCTCCAATCGGGTTCGAATTTCTGTTCGACGGCGTCATCCATTCACAATTTTCATGTAATGCGAATGGTTTGTGCCGATTGGGTGACCTTCGGGTGACGACGACATTTACAAACAGTCTTGCCACAACTACCGCAGCGCCAAAGATCACGCCGTTCTGGGACGACCTTTGCGTAGGTTCGAACGGGCAGGTGCATTATAAGGTGGTGGGCGATGCTCCGAACCGCAAGCTGGTGGTCGAGTGGCAGAACATGAAGATCACCCGCGCTACGGCGCCGTCCGGGTGCGGAAGTGAGGGAGCCGGCACGTTCCAATTGTGGCTGTTCGAATCAGCGGGAACGGTCTCACCGGGCGTTATTCAGTTCGTACTGGGAAGCGGCCTGACCGGCAGCGATAACTCGGGCTACTCGATCGGTATGCAGTCGGGCGCAGCCACAAATTTCGCGAGCGTAACGGTCGACGGCGGAACCGTCTCTTACACCACCGCGGATAATGCCCAGACCACGGCCATCACAGCAGGAACATCTTTCCTATTTACACCGGGCGTTCCGGCCGCGCCAAGCGGCCTGGCGTTTTCAGAAGTTACTGCTTTGGGGATGAAGCTTACATGGTCGGACAACGCGACGGGCGAAGCCGGTTATGCGGTTTTTCGCAATGATGTATTGGTCGCCTCGCTGCCTGCCGACACGGTCGAGTTCGTCGACAGCGGGCTGGATCCAAGCACCAGCTATGACTATCGCGTACACGCATTTGGCGAAGGCGCCTTTAGCGCCGCAGCTTCGGGTACGCAGGCGACTGCGCCTGCGGGTAATATCTCTTCAGCGACAACGGGCCTCTGGAGCAATCCGGCGACTTGGGCGGGCGGCGTGGTCCCGACACTTTCGGACAATGTAACAATCGCTGCCGGGCATTCGGTCACTATCGATGTAAACGCAGAGGCCTATTCGATAACGGTCGGAGAGGCGCCGGCATTTAAACGCGAGCCCCGAGAAATGAAGGCACTCGGAAATCCGGGCCTTTTCGTCGACAGTGCGGCGCCATTGACAATAACGGTCGTCTCGGACGTTACGGTCCACGCGGGCACATTGTTTTCGGTCAGTGGTGCACCTGTCATTCACTCGCTGACTTTGGGCGGAAGCATAACTAACAATGGCGGCCTGGATTTCAGCGCCGGCGACTCCGGCGTGGCCATCACGTTCGTCGGAACTGAGGACGAGACTTTCGGCGGTGCCGGAGCAGTCACCGACATTCACTCCATTACGGTAAACAAAGGAACAGACCGCTCAGCGGTGCTGCATATAATGCCGACGAATTTCACCGTCGGCGGATCGAACACCGACACGGTGCTCGGTAATTTCCTGGATATACAAAACGGCACCGTTCACATCGCCGGTACGTTTGAGGGCAGTTATCGCACATTCGCGGGAACCGCGTCGTGGACGATACCGGCGACGGGAGGCTTCTGGCTCGATAATCCGAACTACACGGTCGTCGCTCAAACCGGCAACGGTACGAACAACGGTTTGCTCCGAATGTCCCAGGGCGTTCTGAATGTCGGGACCGACATCGGCAATAGTTTGGGCGGAAGCACCGGAGGCGAATGGATCATCGAGGGAGGCACGATCAATACTGCCGGCCGGATGCAGACGGCAAGTGCGGTTTCGGTCGACATCTCCGGCGGTACGATGAATGTTTGTACGGTTGGAAATACGACGACCACGGCTTGCTTCGGATTCACGTCCACCACCGGCACATTCAATATGTCCGGCGGCGATATCTATGTGGTCCAGGTAAGTTCCGGAACGACGGTCACCAGCCGGCGGGCCTATCAGGTCCATACGAATGCGGTAATGACAGGCGGAACGCTTCATCTTGGGACGGCTGCCACGACCGGAGCCTCGGGTGACTTCGAAATGCGTGTTCTCGGCAACGCACCGAACGTCGTCGTAAACGGCGACACTAACGGAAAGGCGATGAGCCTCGCCGGTACGCTTTTCATTTTCGGAGATCTCGTCATTGATCCGGGAGCCAGCGTCAATATTCAGACCGGAACGACGGCCCGCACTCTGCAGTTCCTTGGCGGGTCGATCACCAATAACGGAACGATCAACAGCGGGGACGCAACTGCGTCGCGGCTAAACTTCCTCGGGACTGATGGTGAGGGAGGCGGCATTCAGAGCTACGGCGGCAACGGCGAGTGGGGCAATGCCACGACCCCGGCGTCAGGCTTTGGTATCCTCGGCCATGTCGTGCTGAATGCTCCGATCATAACGAACCGGGTAAATCTGTTCGGCGGATATCTGCAAAACAGCGGCAATGTGACGCTCGGAAACGGCGGAACATCTGCCACCGTGATTCAGACCTCGCAAACCGGCAGCACGATAAACGGCGGTGTATTTGACGTCGCTCCTGTGTTCAACACGGGGTCGGGCGGTCATACCGTGCTTTATGCCGAACAACCGGATCCGCGTCCGACGGGGCTCGAGGTTCCGCCCTCGGACGTGGTCGATGCATTCACTATGCTGACGCCGAACGGCGTGGTATTGACGGACGACATTCTGGTGACGGGCACGCTAACGCTTACGGCGGGTACGCTTTACACCGGTTCGCACGTCATGACGCACAATGGTACGGCGGCTCGGACCGCGGGCGATGTAAACGGCAAGCTCCGGCGCGAATTCGCGGCCCCCGGCAGCTACACCTATCATGTTTCCGACAACGGTTATTCGCCGCTGACGGCAAACGTGACTGCGGTCGGGGCACCCGCGGGCATACCAGTCGCAAATGCCTTGACCGTGGAGGCGATGGACGGATTCGTCGGAGGTTTCGATACTGCTAAGAGCATTTCGCGCAGTTGGGACCTCCGCGAAGAAGGGGATCTGACAGCGGACCTTTCATTAGTCTATACCGACGACGATGTCAACGGCATCGAGGCAGACTATCGCGTTTATCGTGTGTCGGGAGGAGCCGTCACCAATATGTGCGAGGCGGCGCCGTGTGTTTCAGACGGCACGAATACCGCAGGCCCCGTCACGGGTGTCACCGAATTCTCCCGATGGACCGTCGGCGAGCTCCAAACACCTACGATCACGAGCATCACCATCTCGGGCCGGATAATGCGTCCGAACGGCAGTCCGATCGGCAAGGTACGCATTACCCTTTCGGGCGGCTCGCTTGCTCAGCCGATCACGATTCTAAATGGCCAGCTCGGGTATTTCAGGTTCTTGGGCCTTGAGCCGGGCGGGGTCTATACGATCTCGATCGCGTCCAAGACGTACACGTTCACGCCGGTCAGCGTCCCGGGTGATGCGGACATTACGGATATCGTGATCACCCCGAATAACTAGGCACTCGCCTCTCGTTCGCGGAACGCGGCGGGAGCATTGTGAAAACGGCAGGAGTCGAAGGTTTAGGGCCTTCGGCCCTGCCGTTTTGCCGTTGGATATCCATCTGATACGCTTCAAGTTATATGAGAACGATGTTCATTTTATCTGCAATGCTCCTACTTTTCGCGGGGATCACGATGGGACAAGGCAACGACGCAAAATATCGGGTCTATACCTCAACCGGTGAGGCAGCAACGCTCGACGCGGTCATCGCCGCCGCCGGCGCAACGGATGTAATTTTTCTTGGCGAATATCACGATGATGCTGTCGGCCACGCATTTCAGCTTGAGGTGTTTCAGCGGGTCTTAGCCGATCACGGTGCAAAGCGTCCTGTAACCCTGTCGCTTGAGATGTTTGAGCGCGATGTGCAGATCGTACTGGACGAGTACCTCAAGGGCCAGATCACGGAAGACCATTTCCTGAGAAGTTCGCGGCCTTGGGGGAATTATAAAACGGACTATCGACCGCTGGTGGAATTGGCGAAAGAGCGAGGCCTTCCGGTGGTCGCGGCGAACGCGCCCCGGCGTTACGTAAACATGGTGTCACGGTCCGGCCGCGAAGCTCTTAAGGGCCTCAGCCCCGAAGCTAAAGGGTGGCTTGCACCGCTGCCGTATGCAGAAGCGAGCGAGGCATATTCGAATAAATTCAAGGCGCTGATGGGCAGCAGTATGGAGGCCCGCATGGGGCTCGATAATATTCTGAGTTCCCAATCGCTCTGGGATGCGACGATGGCATATTGGATCTCGGAAGCACTCAAAAAGCAAGAACAGGGCCTCGTGATTCATTTGAACGGCGGTTTTCACACAGAGCAGAGGCTGGGAACGGTCGAGCACCTGATGAAATATCGGCCCGGAGCAAAAGCAGTCGTCGTAACGATCAGATACGACGATGATTTTCAGAACTTCAATAAAGAAAAATATACCGGACTTGGAGATTTTGTCGTTCTCACCGACGGATCACAGCCGCGGAGCAAGCGTTAAAAAAGGGCCCGCCTAAACGACGGGGCCCTGTGTGAGAGAACTTAAAACGGCCTAGCGATAAATGTGCTCGCCGTTATAGGTCTTCCATTCGTTCTCGAAATAATCGGCATCCGCATCTTCACGCGGCGTCACGCCGATAACCGTGCCGCCCTCGGCAACCCCGGCTTCATACGTCTTGGCATGCTCTTCCGGGATGCCCCAGCCGATCAATGCACCGGCGAGGCTGCCTACCGCGCCGCCTGCCCCGGCACCGGCAAGTGCAGCCGCTATCGGGCCGGCGATCACGAGGCCGAGGCCCGGAATCGCAAGGCTGGTACCGACGGCAGCGACGCCGCCGACGATCGCTCCAAGCGTTCCGCCGATCGCAGCACCGGCTCCCGTACCCTCGAGGGCCTTGTTGCCAAGCTCACTGTCGGTCGGATTGTCATCGCCAAACCAACTGTCGCGCGTCTTGTCAGACATCATCACGTTGATATCGTCATCGGTGTAACCGCGATCTCTGAGTGATGAATAGGCCCTTTCCGCGCTGTTGCGGTCGCGGAACATTCCGGTCATCATACGTCGATCCTGTTGTGTTGAAACTCCATGTTTTGTCATAACTATCTCCTTGTTGTCCTCACCTATGGGAATAAGTTTTGTCTTTCACGGTATAAGGTGCAACTAGTGTGCCGTTCGGGGGGATCAGTATAAGGCTCGGTATCACAACAGTTAGCGGTTTTATCATGTAACTTCGACTAGGGCGTAAGGTGTTCGATATGCAAACATCATTTGTAGAACAATGGGACAAAATAAAGCCCCCGGGCAAATGCCGGGGGCTGGCGGGTTAATCGTGTGTTCAGCTATTGTGCCCTGGTACCGGTGAAAGGAATAGCGCCGAAACCGGGTACGTCCATTGTCCCCTTTAGCTTTCCGTCTTCCAGTTTTCCACTCATCGGAATTGATGCCGGTTCACCATTGAGCGTCGCCTGCAGGGTGCCCTTGAAGCTGTCACCGGAAACGACGCCGTTTTCGATGGTGCCGCCCCCAAGGTGTGACGCCATAGTAGCGGTAAATCCGTCGCCGTTCTGCTTAATGGCGAACGACACCAGGACAACTTGTCCGCCGGCATCGACCGCAATGTCCCAGTTGCCGCCAATACCTGCCGCCTCCGAGGGTGCCCTCGTCGGATCTGACACCTTTACGGTTTTCGGATCGACGGTGATCTCTGAAAGGCGTTTGCGGACCTCATCGGACATCGATTCCTGATAACGGCCGCCGAGGTGTTTCGCCAGGAACTTTTCCGCCGCTGCCAGCATTGCGAGGTTATTTACCGGGCGGGCAAATCCATGCCCCTCGTCGGGTGCAAGGATGTACTCGACCGGATAGTTGCGGTCGCGAAGAGCGACAACGATCTGGTCGGATTCACGCTGTTTGACCCGTGGGTCATTCGCACCCTGCACCACCATCAGCGGCGTCGTGATCTTGTCGGCATGCGCATGTGGGGACTGACGCTTCATTTGAGCCAGGCCCTCGGGCGTACGGGGATCGCCCATACGTTTATAGAACGTCTCGCGAATAGCCTCCCAGTAAGGCGGGATCGAATCGAGCAGCGTTTGCAGATTCGACGGCGGAACAATGGCGACCGATGCCGCATAAACATCCGGCGTGAAGGTTACGCCGGCGAGTGCGGCATAACCGCCGTAGCTTCCGCCCATGATCCCGACCCGCTTCGCATCGACGATCCCCTGGTCGACCAGATATTTGACGCCCCAGGTGATGTCATCCTGCATTTTCTCGCCCCACTCGTTGTTCCCGGCATTTAGGAATGCCTTGCCATAGCCGGTCGAGGCACGGAAGTTCGGCTGTAGAACCGCGTAGCCGCGATTGGCCAAGAATTGGGCATAGGTATTATATCCCCACGAATCTCGGCCCCACGGGCCGCCGTGCGGATTTACGACTAAGGGAAGATTCTTTGCCTCGACGCCTTTAGGCAGCGTGAGGTATGCGGGGATCTCAAGGCCGTCCGAAGACTTATAGCGGATCGCCTTCATCGGAGCGAGTGCCGACCGATCGAGTTTTTCGCGAACCTGATACAGCGTCTCCAACCCTTTCGTCTTGCGGTCGTAAAGCCACACGGTGCCGGGGTCGACATCGCTGAAAGTAGAGACGATGAACTTTGTTTCGTCATTAGTTCGGGAACCGAACGAAATGTCGCGGTCGCCAAGGCGCTTTTTGATCAGGTCGTAGTCGCTGCGGTACTTTTTGTCTTTCCACTGGATGCGGACCTTATCGTCTTCGTAATAGGTCGCGATCAGGTCATTTGAGCGGTCTGAGAAAGTCGCCGCGGCCAGGTCCACGCGTTTCATCGGGTCTGTCTCGACCCTCTCGATCTTACCGCTTGCGACATCGAGCAGGGCAAGTTCGACCAAATCGAGTTCGCCCTTGTTATTGCGGATGTAAACCTGCTTGTCGTTTTTGTGAAAGCGAATAGGTGAACATTCTTCAAAAGAGTTGCAGTCATAGATCTTCGTGGTCGAGCCGTCCGGGTTGACCCGGAGGATCTCAGTGTCGCCGTTCGGTGCGGAACGTACCGCGAGGCGGAGCTTGTCGTCGTTATCGAAGATCATTCTCTGAAGGCGATCTTTGTTCTCGAGGATCAGTGTCCGTTCGCCTGTAGAGATCTTAACTTTGTAGAGATCGTGCCACGCCTTGTCCCGGTCGTTTAGGCCCACGTATATCGCATCCGGATCGGTACGGGGCACGCTCTGGATCATCGCCCTGACGCCTTGTGCATCCGTGATGTTGCGAGCGGCCGGCACATCCGACCCCGCTGCCGGTTTATCGGCGGGGTTTACGGCGTAGACGTTGAAGTTTTCGTCGCCGCCCTTGTCTTGAACATACAAGATGTACTTGCCGTCGCGTGACCAGAAATATGAACGGACAGGGCGGGTGAGGTCAGCGGTCATCGGCCGCGCCGCCTCGAACGGCTCATCGACGCCCTTGACCCAGACGTTCATCGTGCCCTTATACGGCTTCACGAACGAGATAAATTTTCCGTCGGGCGAGATCTGCGCACCGGCATATTCCGGATTCCCGAAGAAAACTTCGCGGTCGATAAGCGGCGGAAGTTGTGCCGCGGCCATGAACGCTGTCCCGGTTAGGACAAATGCGAGCATCAGAGATCTAAAAATCGGTTTCATAATGTTTTCCTTTTGGGGTATGTTACGGCACCTCGTGTTCGATAGTTCGAATATTTTACAGCAGATCGTCCCTCCATCGCCGCTTTTTGAATTTCGCTTCGGTCCAGAAATTCTTTGTGTGGCGGATGTCAGGCACGGGCCCCGTCACGACCGTTACCACATCGAACCGAAACGGCATATCCGCAACGCCGAAGATCCGCCGATATATCTTTGCGGTTCGGGTGATCTGGCGCTGTTTTTGCAGATCGACCGCCGCGATCGCAGGGGCAAATTGTTCGGAGCTGCGGGTCTTGACCTCGATAAAGCAAAGCGTCTCGCCATCCAAAGCAATAATATCGATCTCGCCCGTCACCTGAACACCCTTGGTATTTCGGCCGACGGGAACCTTAAAATTCGCAGCAACCAGCCGATAGCCGCCCTCTCGCAGAAACTCCGCTGCAAGCCGTTCGCCCTCGGCACCAAGGCTGCTTCGTCTATCGCTCTGTAATCCTGTATTCACGCCATCAAACAAGCCGCTGCTTAAACCCGCTGAGCATTTTCCTGATCTCGATGATGCGTTCGGCATAGTCCTTATGGGCTTCCTCGCCCAGCAATTTGAGATCTCTGGCAACCAAGGCGTAGTACTCCAGCCGATTATTAAGACCGACCGCGATCCCCAACACAGCACTAAATTCCCGATCGCTTCCTTTTGAGCAGCCCTCTGCAATAAAGGCAGGGATGTCGACACTGGTCTTTCTCAAGGTGTTTCTTAAGCCGAAGAGCTCTTCTCGAGAAAAATCGGCCGTGATCTGATAGGTGAGTAACGCCAATTCGTGTGCCTTTTGCCACACTTTAAGATTCTGGAAGTCTTGCATGAATTTTCGAACAGCTGTCAGCCGCCAGCTATGAGCTTCCAGTCTGGCTGATAGCTGAAAGCTGGACTGCTACTAAAAAGCGGGTTCTTCGTAAATGCCGTAAACGTCGCGGAGGGCGACACAGATCTCTTCGACGGTGGCGTATGAGGCGACGGCGTCGATGATCGCGGGCATCGTATTCTCGTTATTCTGGGCCGCAAGTTTGAGCTTGTCGAGAGAGTTTTGCACGGCCCCGTTGTCGCGTTTGGCTTTGACTTGAGCCAGTCGCTCGAGTTGATGATCGCGGACGGCTTCGTCGATCTGCAGGATGTCCGTCTTATGGATCTCCTCAGACATTGCATATTTGTTGACTCCGACGATCGTTTGCTCTCCACGTTCTACGGCCTTTTGATATTGATAGGCGGATTCCTGGATCTCGCGTTGCGGGAAGCCCGCCTCGACCGCCTCTACCATGCCCCCGAATCCATCGATCTTGTCGAAGTATTCGAAACAGCCGTCTATCATCTTTTGTGTGAGCGATTCGACATAATAGCTGCCGCCGAGGGGATCGACGGTGTTCGCGACGCCGGTCTCTTCGGCGATTATCTGCTGAGTACGGAGTGCGATAAGAGCGGCTTCGTCCGTCGGGAGAGCGAGTGCTTCGTCGTAAGAATCCGTGTGGAGCGACTGCGTTCCGCCAAGTACCCCGGCAAGTGCCTGTATCGCGACGCGCGCGATGTTATTGAGCGGCTGCTGTACCGTAAGTGAGACGCCCGCCGTCTGCGTGTGAAAACGCATCTGCATCGTACGCGGGTCCTTCGCCCCGAATCGCTCTTTCATCGTCTTTGCCCAAACGACGCGTGCAGCACGGTACTTTGCGATCTCCTCGAAAAAGTCGTTGTGGGCGTTGAAGAAGAACGAAATGCGCGGGACGAATTGATCGACGTCCATTCCGCGGTCAACGCCGTACTGTACATACTCGACGCCATCGCGAAGGGTGAAGGCGAGCTCCTGAAGAGCGGTCGCACCCGCTTCGCGAATGTGATAGCCCGAGACCGATATCGGATTGTATTTCGGCACGTGCTGCGAGCAATATTCGAACGTGTCGATGACCAGCTTCATCGCCGGTTTGATCGGATATATCCACTCTTTTTGAGCGATGTATTCCTTTAGGATATCGTTCTGCAGCGTACCGGAGATCTTCTTAAAATCCGCTTTTTGCTTTTCGGCGACGACCAGGTACATCGCGAGAAATATCGGTGCCGGAGCGTTGATCGTCTGTGAAACTGTAACTTCGTCTAACGGGATGCCGTCAAAAAGCACCTCGAAATCCGCAAGCGATGACACCGCGACTCCGCACTTGCCGACCTCACCCTCAGAGAGCGGGGAATCCGCATCCAGACCCATCAATGCAGGCAAATCGTAGGCGACAGAAAGGCCCGTCTGGCCGTGTTCCATCAGGTACTTGAAGCGGGCATTGGTATTTTCCGGCGACGAGAACCCGGCGAACTGACGCATCGTCCAAAGCTTGCCGCGATAGCCAGTGGGATGGATCCCGCGTTTGTACGGGAATTCACCGGGAAATCCGACCTCTATGCCTTCGCTGTCGTCCCGGGTGTAAAGACGTTCCACGGGCTCCAGGCTAACGCCCTCGAACGAAGATTTCCGCTCAGGCCGCTTTTCCAGAACAGGGCCCAAGGTCTCGTCTTCCCAACGCTGCTTTTCCTCGTCGATGCGGGTTTTTGCTTCTTTGATCTCTGATGACATATTTATTGCCTAAAAGTTCAATTTTATCATAAGGCGTTGCGGCGGACATATTTCGGCACACAGCATCACGAGCCCTTTGCTCCGGGGCCGGGGGCACCCTTCATCGACCGCGCCGCCATGAACATTACGACCGCCAGGGCGACGCAGAGGATCGGGACTATATACATAGCCGTCTGCAACCCGGCGGCTCGAAACGGCTCGAGTGCGGCGGCGGTGAATTCCGAAATGCCCGCGGCCTCGGCAGCTTGTCGTGTGAACCGGTCACTCAGTAGTCCGAGAACCCACGGCCCGAGAGCCCCGCCGAGCACATACATCGCCAGAAAATATACCGACATCGCAGTGCCCCGGAGCCTCGGCTCGGTGACGTCGGCGATAGCGGCATAGGTGATCGAATAGTAGAAATACATCAGGGCGAATGCCCCGCCCATTGCCCAGAGAAAAAGGGATGTGTTGCCCGCTTCCGCCATTACAGCCGCAACGAACAGCGGTATAGCGATCAGCGTAGCGGCGGCTACGACAAGCAATCCGCCGCTCGCCCGGCGTTTTGTGACCGCGTCGCCCACTAGCCCGCCGATCAGCAGGCCCGGCAGCGTAAAGATTCCGTTCACGAACATTGCGATCAGGCTCGCGTCACGGATCTCCAGCCCGTGATACCGCATCAGATACGGCGTCATGAATGAGCTCAGGGCATATAGGCAAAAATTGTGTATCGCCCCGGAGACGATCAGCCAACGCATCGTCGGCGAGGCAAGTATCGAACGGTATGGCGATGCCGTTTGATCGGCAGCGGGGACCGCAGCCAGTTCGCTGCGGGGCTCGCGAATGAAAAGCGCGAGGGCGGCAAGAAGAACTCCGGGAACGCCGGCGGCGATGAACGCGAACCGCCAGCCGTAGGCTTGGGCAAGCATCCCGCTAAGGCCAAAGCTCATCGCGATGCCGATGGGAAGTCCGAGCATAAAGACGCTCATCGCCCGGGCCCGCTTTTCCTGCGGGAAAAGGTCGCTGATAAGCGACGTTGCGGCCGGTGCGCAGGACGCCTCCCCGATCCCGACCCCAATTCGAAATGCGAAGATCTGCCAATAGCTGCGGGCAAGTCCCGATGCCGCGGTGAACAGGCTCCAGACAAGCACGCCACCCGACAGAATCCACGGCCGCGAGACCCGGTCGGCGAGCCGTCCCAGAGGCAAGCCGGCGACCGCATACACGAGCGTAAACGCGGTGGCCAATAGCCCTAGCGACGCGTCACCGAGCTCAAACTCTTTTCGGATCGGTTCGCCGAGCGCCCCGATTATCAGCCGATCGAAAAAATTCAGCGTGTTGATGAGAAATAGAACGACGATGGCGAACCACGCGCCTGATGATGATCTGGATGCAGGCATTGGAAAGCTGTAAAGAAAGCTATTTTACACCGTTTAGGAACGGCCGGCACAAGCGCACCGCGAATATTGCAAACAGTTTCCGATGAGAATAAAATTGTCGGATGCTCAAAAGAAGGATCGTCTCGCTTGTCACGGCAATATTTCTAGGCGTTTGGGCGATCGGCTGCGGAGACGCTCCGGCCGGCAACGAAAATGCCGCTGTCACACCGGACGCGAACCGTTCCCCCGAACCCGAACAGCTTTCCAAGGACAGTGCCGAGGAGCTGGGCCTGTTGATCACATTGCCCTACGAACCGGCCGAGGTCGCATGGCGTGACACACCCGGCGGCCCGGCAGCGAACGCGGCACCGGGCAATACCCTTCGAGCTGCGATCCTTTTCGGGCCGGAAAATGCGCAGCTTTTGGAAGACGAACTGAAGGCGATCGACCCCGGTACCGGCGTCGAGATAACGAGCGAGGAATGGTTCCCCGCCGAGCTTGTTGCAAAAAGCGAACTCGGCGAGGAATCGAAACTGCAAGGTATCGCTTATCCGGCCGGCCCTTTCCTAAAGCCGCCGTATACAGAAGGCCGCGCCATCAGGATCACGGAAACGGATTATTTCGTGATCGAACTGAAAAAGCCGTAACATTAGATCTCCTCATACCGCTTTAGTTTCCGGTAAAGGGTGGAGAGGTCGATGCCAAGGATCTTGGCTGCGGCGACCTTGTCATTACCGACGGAACCCAACACTTCATAAACATAAGCGCGTTCCCGCTCTTCAAGGGAATCTTGCTTTTGCGATCCCTTCGGTTCGCCTTCGCCGGCGCGGATCTTCGTCGAAAGGTCCTCTGCCAGGATCACCTCGCCACTTAGGACGAATGCCCGTTCGATAGCATTCTCCAGTTCACGCACATTTCCGGGCCAGGAATATGCTGTAAGGGCGTCGAGAGCTCCCGGATCGATCGATTTTGCCGGCCGGTCAAGACCGCGTGCCGCTCGGGCCACGAAGTGCCTTGCCAGCAGCGGAATGTCATCTTTTCGCTCCCGAAGTGGGGGAAGGGCGATCTCGACCACATTCAGCCGGTAATAGAGGTCCTCACGGAAATTCCCGGCTGTAACCTCCGCCTCAAGGTCACGGTTGGTGGCGGCCACGATCCGGGCATCGAACGGCTCAGCAGCCGATGAGCCGACCGGCGTCACCTCGCGTTCTTGAAGTGCCCGCAAAAGCTTTACCTGCAGTGCCGCCGGCATCTCGCCGATCTCGTCGAGGAACAGCGTGCCGCCGTTGACCGAGCGGAAATAGCCCTTCTTATCCGCAACCGCGCCGGTGAATGCACCCTTCGTGTGGCCGAAAAGCTCGCTCTCGAGCAATGCCTCGGGCAGAGCCCCACAGTTAATTGCGAGAAAGGGAAGTGTCGACCGGCTGCTGCTGAAGTGAAGTGCCCGTGCGACCAATTCTTTTCCTGTGCCGCTTTCGCCGGTGATGACGACGGTCGTTGCGGTATCCGCGACCTTCTCAACGACGTCGAAAACACGCCTCAATCCCGTCTCGCGGCCGATCACGTTATCGAAAGTATATTTACGCCCGAGTTCGGTACGGAGCGCGCGGTTCTCGCGGGCCAGCGTGTGATGCTCGACGGCATTCTTTACCCGCTGCAGCAGATCTTCGTTGATGAAAGGCTTGGTGATGTAGTCGTACGCCCCATGGCGGAGCGCTGCGACGGCGGTATCGACCGACGAAAAAGCCGTCATCATGATAACCGGCGCGGCGGGATCGATAGAGCGGATGCTGCTGAGGAGTTCAATGCCGTCCATGCCGGCCATCTTTATATCGCTCAACGTGAGATCGACGTCGTTCTCGGCAAATACGCGCAGTGCGGATTC
>JAEWBM010000129.1 GCA_023391155.1 Acidobacteriota bacterium | reverse complement strand
GTGGATCGACTCGCACCCGAATGCGCGGTTGGTCGTGATCGACGTGTATGCCAACCTCCGTGGTCCCACCGGGGTCGGCAAGGAGGTCCTCTATAACGCCGACTACAACAGCATCACGCAGTGGAAGCCGCCTGCCGACAGCAAGGTGGCCGTCATACTGGTGCACCACACGCGCAAGGCGAAGAGCGAGGATCCGCTTGAGCTCACAAGTGGGACGAGCGGCATCACCGGTGGCGCCGACTCTGTGTGGATCCTCATGCGTCCACGCCACCAGCCCGAGGGGATTCTCCACATCATCGGCAGAGACCTCGAAGAAGAGGGCGAGTACGCGGTAGAGTTCAATGCCGATGCTGCTACCTGGAGACTGGTCGGCGACGCCTGGGAGGTCCAGTTGTCAAAGCAGCAGAAGGAGATCATCGCTCTAGTTAGCGAGCAATCGATGAAGCCTAGCGAAATCTCGGATGCGACGGGTCGAAGCCGAAGCGCGATCCGAAAATCGCTCTCTCACATGGTCCGGCAGGGCAAGATCGTTCGGGATTCCGAGGACCGCTATCGTCCAATTGAGTCGAAGCGGGGGTAACGGTAGGGGTAACAGGAGCGGACGCTGTTACCAGCGGCAGAGCAGACATCGGCACCGGCTCCCCCTATGTAAAGGCAGGCTACCGGACCCGTAAGAATCCAAAAAATGGGTCCCATCTAATACCCCTGGGTGACGGGGGTAACAGTGGTAACGGGGTGACCGCCACAGTGCGAGGGCGTTACCGGCGTTACCCCCATTACGGGGTATTAAGGGGCGAGCGGGATGCTGAAGCGCAATAGCTGAAGTAACGGCAAGAAGGCGATGCGCCAAACAAAGTGGATTCGCTTGCCAGCCGCACAGCGCAGCGTCATGCGGGTCCTTAGAAGCCGCGCCACGGGCCGTAGGTGACGGCGCGGGTGTCCCCACTACCCCGGGATCGATGAGAGGCGCTACGACCCGGCTGATGGTTTCGACATGTCGGGCGTGCGGCTGGAGTTTATCCGCCATTTAGAAATCGCCCGAAACGTCTTATCGTTCGGGTTAGGTTGGTATCGGCGGGCCCGGTGGAGAGATTCCTGGGCCTTTTTCTTTGGATGAGTTGGTATTTGACCCGGTTCGTCCGGGTCTTTCTTCGTGTAGGCCCTGGGGGGCGATCAAAAAATTCCTCGCGCCTTCCTATTTCCACCAGTGCGCCAATCGTTTTCGCGCGCAGCCGTTTCAAGCAGCTGAACGAATAGCGGCCAACCCGTTCCCGACCCAGCTGTAAATACCCCTTGACCCCTTCGCTATACCTTTTTCATCGGGAGGACTCCCCATGGCCAGACCACGCACGGCCACAACGATTTTGGAACTTCGCGGCGGCCTGAAGAACCGCCCTCAACGCGCAGCCAAGCGCGCGAACGAACCCGTCCCCACGGGCAAATTGTCCCCGCCAGAGTGGTTGGATGCCGCGACACGGGCCGCATGGGACGAGTTCCTGGGGTACTGCCACCCCGGACTGTTGACGGCCGCTGACGCCCCGTATTTTTTGTACGTCGTGAAGTTGTGGATGCGGGTCCGTGACAACAAAGCAGTCGACCACAAGGTGGGTCTGCGATTCGAAGCGGCGATGGCGAAGCTGGGCATGAGCCCGGCCGATCGGTCGCGCGTCTCCGTACCTCCGCAGCCAACACAGCAAGACCTCGCCGAAGACGAATTCGCTCGGCACTAACTCGAAAGGACTATCTCATGAACGATCGCATGGCCTGTGGCCTTCTATTCGCACGCGCTTTCAAATCGCTCGCAATTGCCGGGGGGTCTATGTTGGCTGCCTCCGACTATGCTGCCGCTCAACCGTGGGTTGGTAACCTGGACCGCACGTTGAAGGCTGCAGCAGGCACGCTGACGGTTGAGGACTTCAATGCCGCGCTGGGACCGGTGAATGCCGACCTCTCTGTCTGGTTGAGGTCGCGGACCATCATCGGCCGCCTCACGAACCTGACCCGCGTGCCGGAGCGTGTGCGCCTCCTCAGGACCACGGTACCGCCGACAGCTGGATTCGTAGGGGAGGGCAAACCGATCCCGGTAACCCGCATGGCGCTGGACGGTGAGCCGATGGCTCCGCTGAAGTTGGCAGCAATTTCTGTCGTCACCGAGGAGTTGATCAAGTCGACCCAACCGGCAGCGGACCTCCTGTTGGCGCAGGAGATTGGGGGCGCTATCGCGGCCACTCTGGACTACAGCTTCATTGACCCGGCGAACAGCGGTGAGGCTGGAGTGCGTCCCGCCTCCGTGACTAGCGGGGAGACGATCATCTCTTCGACCGGGGATCTGGCGGCTGACCTTGCGGCGATGGTGGATGCACTGGTCAACGCCGGCCACACCCTGGAGACCGCTGTGTTCATCCTGAGCCCGCAAACAGCCGTCAGGTTGGCTTTGGCCGGCACGGCTGATGGGTCACCCAGGTATCCAGGATTGACGGCCGCTGGCGGGCTTCTAGCGGGCATCCCGACTATCACTTCCCCAGCAATGGCCGGTGACACCTCCGGCGCCCACATCACGCTGCTGGAGGCACGGGAGATTGCCTACTTCGATGACGGCTCGACCCAGATGGACGTCAGCAGCCAAGGTGCGCTGCAGCTGGACACGGCCCCTGATGACGACGCTGCTCAGGTGACATCGCTGTTCCAAGCGAACAGCATCGCGCTGCGTGCGATCCGTCGGGTCAATTGGAAGCCGCGTCGCCCCGGTGCTGCCGTCACGCTGACCGGCGTGCAGTAGGAGAAGTGATGAAGGCCGATAGGGAATTGCTGAAGGCCGAACTACAGCAGGCGATGAAGATCGATCACACCAGGTCGAAGACCGACGCTCTCTTCATGTCGGTAGTCGGCGGGCTCGGTGTGATCGCTCGTCATGCGTGCAACCTGCACGACCGCCTGTGCGATCTGGTGGAGACGAACCACAGCGACTCGAAGGCCAGGACCGACAGGTTGGAACAACGGTTGTCGGCCCTCACAAAACGCATGAACGCGATGGAGAAGAGATGAAGCTGCTGACGTTGCGTCAATTCCTACGGGAGCGCGCTGAGCGTGAGCCGGGTGTCACGGGCTACCTCGATGAGTGTGAGGCGCTTGAGCCGCTGTTCTTCAGTTACGAAGACTGGTCCCAGATGGAACGCGGCATGGCGGCCACCGCTCCTGCCGATCCTGGGATGAACAGCACGCTGCACTGAACGTCGGGGACGGCCGATTCGCTCGGTCGGCAAGGACGGACGGGATTGCTTTCGTTTGCATCCGCTGCAGCTATTCTGAGGAGGTAGATTCTGCTGCATGTAAACTTCCCCCACATTTAGCCGAGGTAACCGAGCATGAGGCCTGAAGAGTTCCGTGCGGCGCTCAAAGCTATTTCCTTCCACGAAGGGGTACCTTTCGGGAGGCTTGAAGCGCTGGACATGAGGGAAGCTCAGCACCGACGTGATGTTTCTGGGCAATTGGGCGGCTACTTGGATCTATCTGGTGCGTTCAAGTGCTTCTTCATTGAAACTGTTGATCTAGTCAACACGGATGTTCAGGCAAAGTGGAAGGGGCAAGTAGCAGAGTTCTACCCATTTCTTATTGCGCGGATGGCTCACTCCTTTCGATCTCTTCGCGGTGCGGAATGCGCCGCGATAAGTGGGTATCCTTTCAGTGCTTTCACGATACTCAGGAACATTTTCGACGATCTAGTGCTGACGTCGGCCGTACTGCAGAAGCATACCGATCTCAATAGCATCCTCGGGATCGTCCCGGGACAGCAGTTTGAGGAGTCTGTAGCGAAGAAGCGCGCTGTGCGAGAGGAGTTTAGAGTCCGTGAATTGATGACGGGCGCTAAGAGCGGTCTTAGTGAGGAAACTCGCGACGAACTCATGAAGCTGAACAAGCTGTTCGATTTCGAGGTCCATGGTGCTCGTCTATCACTCGCAGCTGTGGGAGATTGGATCAGGGGGACGAAGCCAATACCTATCGTTCCGATGTTTGATCCGAAGCACTTTGCTGTGTTCATGAATAGGTATGTCGAGGTCGCTTGGATGATCCACCGACTCACGCCGGCATTGCAATTGCCGGGTGCTTTCTTATCCGAGGAGTGGAAGTCGAAATGGAGAGTTCTGGACAGTGCTCTAGAAGTCGCGGTTTACTCCCTCACTGCAGAGAGTGGAAAGAAGGTCGGGCGAGCCATGAAAGATTTCATTCACTCGAAACTTCCGTTCGACGAAGACTTTTGTTTTCCCTGCTAAGGAGAACTTCTATCTGTGGCACGTTGGTGGTATGGATCGGACTTCCGGCGTCCCTTGGTTGCCCTGCAGAAATCGGACGGATCTGACGAAGCTACCTGCTGCGAGCCGTTTAAAGGCCAGTCAGCGGCCGTAATAGGCAGCGGCTGGGGTCCTGATACCAGCCAGCAGGGCTAGGAGCTCAGCGGGCGTTCTGTGACTTTTGCCCGGTCCCCGCAGTCGCTTCTTGTTACACTACCCAGGTGTGTTGGTTCCCGGCCGGTTGTCGAGGCTGGGCGATGGCGCGGAATGGTCCGGTTTGGCCAGGTAAGGCTTGACCTACAAGCCAGCGGAGGGCGATGCCCAGCACACTCGTGCCTCAGCGGCTTCCTTTATCTCTTTCAAAAAGGAAGTCAGATGACTACTGCAGTAGATGAGAACGCGCCGCATCTCCAAGCTCAAGCTCGGAGGCTTGCGGCCAAGGAAGGCTATATCGTCAGAAGGACCCGGCGGTACTCTCCGCCGGATCTCTATGGCGGTTTCGCCGTCTTTGATGCTAGGACGAACTTTCCAGTCGCTGGGTGGAAGTACGACCTGACGGCTAAGGAAGTGATTGCCTGGCTGTCTCAGTAAGGCGGGAAGGGGTGGGTCAAGCTGGCTGCTGCTCCAGCGATGAGGCAGCGGCTTCTAGGTCCACCCCGACTCCATCCTCGACAGCTACGATGTACTTGTCGTATTCCTCCTGCGCGATCCCCAGCTTCCTTAAGGCTGCCGTTGCCGTGTCCCGTCGTTTGAACACCTTCATGTTCGGCGATGCTGGCACGGCCGACCACTTCGCACCGTCCCGGCTGAAGCGTTGATCGGCGCTGAGGATCCTGATGAGCCGACGGCGTAGGACGCCCAGGGCGGTGGTGAGTTCCCTGATCGACTTCGGGCCGTCCTGGAGGAGGGCGTAGGCAGTGGTGGCGACTTCGGCGTTTTCCGTTTCGGTTCCTTAGGTTGGTTGGGGGAAAGTCCAATCTAAGGAGACGCGGGGCGGTTCGGAATGGTCCGTTACAAGTTGCCTCTTGCGGGCAGGGGGCTGAAGGCTCTAGCCTTTACTCATAATCCGTTGGTGCCGAGTTCGACTCTCGGGGGGCCCACCAGAAAGTAAAGAACTAGAAACAATCGCTTAGGTGAAAGCGGCGAGCGATACGCGCGCTGCCTTCTTGGCCCTGTACACGCATATCAGCGCGCCGGTGAAAGGGTGCGGACAGATTCGGGTACCCGGCCTGTGGGTGGAATTACGGGCCGGCAGTCGGGATAGAGGGCGCGCGCAGGGGGTACCTATACCGGCATCCAATCCAGCGAGCGTGGCAGCCGGTTGAGTTCGCGAAGATGTCGGACGCGGACACATTGAGCACACGTCCATCGTCGGGCTGGCCAGCGACAAGATCCGCGCGGCGGACGTGATTCGAGAAGACAAGGGGCGTTTGACGCTGGCTTCAGAGGGGTGTTCAATGCTATGGGGAGGGCCGGTCGACCGCTGAGGGGCCTCCTTGCAGTCTCGCTTAACCAGTAAAGGAGTTGCCCATGCGCACCAAATTTGCGGCTCTCCCTCTCCTGTGTCTTACACTCGTGACCGGCTGCGCAAGCCATTTGGGGTATTCGCCGCCTTCCATGCAGGACCCGACACGGAACGCCGGCCTCGAGCGACCTCCCATCGTCACCCACCCTGGCGGCGAGTGCAGCGTGTGACTAAAGGAATGGCAGGAAGGTGGACCTTGACCGGTCGTCGACGTTGGATCTGTGCAAAGGTCAGTCGTCCTCGCTAATGCTGCTGGAATGTCGCCGCGGCTGAAAGCTTATGCCCTCTGGGCGGCGTTGCAAGCCGGGGCGCTTGTATGCAAGTGATCCTGCAAGGACCGAGGGGGGCCTAGAGTAGCGCAGGTGTCCGCGACTGATCAGACTTGGTCCTTAGCCCTCGTCTGCTGCCACCCACGGTCCGGTTGGATCGAATTGACGGCTTTGCCGAGTCGGCTGCGGGCCCCCAGTTTCCGTCGCCGCACGAGGGCAGCGGGCTCACCAAAGAACCAGCCGATCCGGCCAAGGTCGCCCCAATCCATTTGCTCGCAGCCGCCAGTCCTATAGCTGGGGTCGGCAGAGTGTGTGAAATGGCCACCGGCAGCATAAGAGCGTGAGCCACGAGCAGCTTCCGAGGCAAATCCAGCAAACGAGGACTCGGGAGTGCCTATCGAGTGAAGCGGGCGTTGTCGTTTGATGTCGCGAGCCCGCACACCAGACTTGGTGTATGGCGTAGTCCGCAGGCCTCAACCATCCTGCGGGAGACGATGTTTGTCGACGAAACGAGTTCGTATATGTGTGTGGCGTCCAGCTCGCGGAACACGCGGGCGATCAACCAGGCATTGATATAGCTTCCAAGCCCGAAGCCTCGCCGAGTTTCGTCAACGGCGACGAGCCCGCCCCAAGCGTGCCGCTGGTAGTTGCTATGGATGTTGTGCGGCAGGTATCCGTGTGCGGCGGCCACCACGTTGCCTTCTAGATCGCCGACAACCGGAGTCACCGCCGGGCCAACGATCCCAGCGAGCAGTGAACCGGAGAACGGAACTACGCCAGTAGCGCCCATCAAGGTCTGGATCCGAACGGTGAACTCGCTGTCCGGGTCGGTCGGACTGTCGAGTTCACGAAGTCCTTCTGGGAGCCCGCGAGATAGGATTGCTTCCGAGGCGGTTAGCGCGGACGCTCGGTCCGCGATGAATACGTCCCACGCGTCGAACCGACAGCCCCGTTCCGAAAGGCGTGATCTGAGTTCATCAGCAGAAGATGCGGCGATGAGGCGAAAACCGCAGACGCCATCGCGGCTGAGAAACGCGTTTATCTGTTCCCAACCCAGCCGATCGGGATCGTCGCACCCCATCATGCGACCAGCCTGGCAGGCCCCCGGCGTCATGCGGATGAACTCAGCGCTCGACTCAGCCTGCGCTTGAAGGCGCTTTTGCATCTGAGTACCGAAATAGCCCGACATTGTCAGTCACTCCGACAGGGTAGGGGATAGCTTCCCAGCGGACGTCGCCAACCCCAGAGCATTATCTGCCGCGCCGAAGGTTGAGCAGCTCTATTTCGACCGCCGCATTTCGTCTCGTCATCTGCCAATGCTTGTCTATTCTTGGTCTTCGCTATAAAGGTGCACCATTCTTCGGCGTGGTGCAACTTCGTTGCATTGTGCAGGGGCGACGTTTGGATACTATCGAAGACGGTTTCTGACTTGTTTCTTCCCGTGCGCCATACCCTCAGCCATGCCGTCGTCTGGGTTCCCGTAAAGGAGCGGAGCGTGATAATCGGCAATCAGGGAAGCGCTTGGGATATTGTGCTTAACGAGCCGTGTCACGCACCGTTCGACTGCGGCCTCCCCGAGCAGAGCCAAGGCAAGGGTGGGTGCGGTTGAACGATCGCACCGTAGGCACGTTGAGCATCCGGAGTCCTACTGAGCGGCAGACGTCAGCCTATGAGAGTGCTGCCACTATGCTGCCTCTAGAACAGTTCCCCCGTCTTCGGCCCCTCGACTTGCTTCTTCGGCTCCCGCGGCGGTAAAGGGTCTGGCCGACCCATGAACTCCTCCGGGGGGAAGTTGCTCATGAACGCGCTAGGGTCATCAGTCTGCAGCCACTCTTCGCGCTGGTCCGGCGGAACGACCACCAGGGATCGCTTTTCGTCACCCTGTCGATGGAAACGGCGCATGAGCGGGTGCTCGTCGGAGTTCACCGTCAGCAGGCTGAACGAGTGCAGGACCTCGGCTGCCCCGTCTTGGGGCTTCCACCTGTCCCAGATGGCAGCAATCGTGAAGGGATCTCGGTCCTGACGCTCGATGCGCCAGCGCACAGGCTTGCCAGACTCATAGTTCGGCTCGAAGAAACAAGACATCGGGACGAGGGCGACCTGACGCCGACTCCAGGCGCCGCGGTAGGTCGGCTTCTCGGCTACAGTCTCTGAGCGAGCGTTGTAGGTTCGGCGGAAGTCCTTTCCGTCCTTCGAGAAGTACGGCACCAGCCCGAACATCGCCAAGCGCCACTCGAAGTTGCCGATCAGCATCGGACCCTTGTAGCCAGGCCAGAGCTCCGGTTCGTAGACGAACGTTGGGGGGTTGAGGTTCAGGCGCTGCCGGATCTCGTCCCGGACGGTTGTGATGTAGTTGGTACACATGATGGGATCGTTGTCTGCGCAAGATAGTGCCACACGGTTGGTGGACCAGGTCCGGGCTGCACGCCGAAACGTTGGCTGCAGAGGTCGTTCAGACGCAGCCGCATGCCTTGCTCAGCATTCGACCTACCGATCCGCCCGAGTATGCAGCATCCATGTGGCTCTTCGGGCGAGGAGATCGGGAATGTTCTTTGCGGCTGGTGCGGATCTACCGTCAGGAGTGAATATGAGGGTAGGACGCTCTTCCGAGCACGCGAGAGTGACGCACCCGGTTCCCCGTTCCCGGTCGCACCTTTGTATGCTCCCCTGAGCACGACGGTCAGCCGCGAGATCGCCATGACGCTTTCGCTCGGGCTACAGGCCGCGCTTTGGGGTTTGCTGGCCGGCGGCGCGCTCGTGATCGGTGCAGCCGTTGCCTGGTTCGTCCACGCGCCGCAGCGGCTCATCGCGGGCGTGATGGCTTTCGGTTCCGGAGTCCTGATCTCGGCCTTGTCCTTCGAACTGATGGATGAAGCGTTCGAGCGCGGCGGGCTCACGCCTACCGCGACAGGGTTTGTCGCCGGCGCCGTGATGTACACGTTTGCGAACTGGCTCCTTGCACGCCACGGTGCGAAGCACCGCAAGCGCTCCGGTCAGGGGCGGCAGCCCTCGGAGCAAGACGATGCAGGAAGCGGTGCAGCCATAGCTGTCGGCGCGCTTCTGGATGGAATCCCGGAGTCAATCGTCATCGGCTTGTCGATGCTGCAAGGGGGCGCGGTCAGCTCGGTAGCGGTGATCGCCATCTTTCTCTCCAACATCCCAGAGGGCCTCTCGAGTGCCTCCGGCATGCGCAAGGCCGGTCGCTCGGCGGCCTATGTGTTTGGGATCTGGGGGGCTATCGCCTTAGCCTCCGGTCTGGCAGCCTATGTCGGCTATGCCGTCTTTCGAGTTTTCTCGCCCGAGGTCGTCGCGGCGACCACGGCGACAGCTGCCGGCGCGATTCTCGCCATGCTAGCTGACACGATGATCCCGGAGGCATTCGAGGAGGCGCACGACTTCGCCGGGCTCATCACGGTGCTTGGCTTCCTGGCCGCCTTTTCGCTGTCGAAGTGGGGCGGCTAGGGGAGAAAGGCGGATCTCCCTAGCAGACCTGCCTATCGCTTTCTTGCGCGCCCGGTCGCCGGCGCAGCCTCTCCTGCCGCCTTCGTCCCGGCTCGCTTGACGGGCTTGCGTTCTCCCGCAGTCCCCTGAGGACGCTTGGGTTCGATGGTGGGTGGCATGGGCGGCTCTTGTCGCAAGCTGGCCCGCAGGGCCGCCATGAGATCGACAACCTGAGCTCCGGCCGGGGTCCGGACATCCTCCGGAGCCACGATCTGCTTGCCGGCGATCTTCTCTTCCACGGCGGCGAGGATCCGTTGCTTCTCCTCATCGACAAAGCCTGACGGGTCGTAGCTATCGACGGAGATCTGCCCGATCATCTGTTTGGCCAGCTTCAGCTCGGCCTCGCTGACATCGAGCAGCTCGACATGGAGATCCGCTAGCGATCGAACCTCCTCGGCATAGAGCAGTTGCTGGAGCACCATCCCACCTTCTGCCGGCCGGATCTGGACGACGTACTCCTTGGACCGGAACGCCCACTTGGCCAAGGCGCTCCGACGGGTTTCGAGCATCGCCCGAAGCAGCAAGTTGTAGGCTTTGGCACCGCGCTTGTCCGGCGCGACGAAGTACGCCTTCTGGTAGTAGATGGGATCGACGGCGTGCTCGGGAATGAAGGCCACGATGTCGATGGTCTGCCTCGACCGATCCTGGAGCGCCTTCAGCTCATCGGGGGTGAAGAGGACATACCTGCCTTTCTCGAACTCATAGCCCTTGGCCATCTCCGAACGCTCAACCACGGCAGGGGTGGCAGTCGGTGGCTCATGCGCGGTGGCTGAGATGGGGAGCTCTCGTCGCAACGGGGCGATGTCCCGGACCCGAGGCCCAGCCCCGCGACCTGTGGGGGCTTCCTCTGGCTCCTCGGGCGCTGCGTCGACTACTGGATCATCCGGCATGGGCGGAGTGTCCGTCACATATTGCTGGCGAACCCGCGAGCCGGCTGAACTCATCAGCTTGAAATGAATTGCAGACGAGCTTTCCGTCGCAGAGTAAAGCTTGATCGGGATGGACACCAAGCCGAAACTGAGGGAAAGCGAGGCGATTGAGCGGGCAGCCATGATTCTCGGTATGAGCCGTGGTTGGAGTGGCTGTTGGACAGCGGACGATCCATTGCACACCGCACGCTCAGTCTAGCAGTCCGTTCGTTGACCGTGGTGGCGTATGACTGTTCGCCACACGACCATAAGCAAAGGGTCCCGCAAGGGGACCCTTCGTCAACTCACGGCGGCGTCAAAGAACGGGAACCGTGCCTCCTGCTCATTCGTTCAGAGGGAGGTACTCAGTCGTACCCAGGCCGCGGCTGTCATCAAGTACCTGGGTTCCACGATACTTCCCCGAGTCCTTGTCGTGCAGCGTACAGGCTAGCCGCCGCACCCCAGGGAAGTACTCGTGCATGCAGACCTTGAAAACGGTATTGCTGGGGGCATAAGTACTGATCTGGAATTGAAGGAAATACGGTTCTCCTTCAACTCCAGTCCACTGCGCGGCGGTCTTGTTCAGTATGAACTTCTGATCATCCCTGATCTGGAAGTCTTCGCTCCGAGTCAACGCCTTCTGCTTCCCGTCGGAGTAAGTCGTTACCGTCTTGCCGAAGGCAAAGATGTTGTTCGGGTAGACGATGTCGAACGACACTTGCGCCTGCGGGAACTTCGGATTGGGATTGTTGTAGTCGTAGTTCACCGGGTACTGGTAGTGCGACATGTATGTCGCCCCCAGCCAGAAGCCGACCTGAATGCCGGGCTTCGTCTTGTCAGGTTTGCCGCCTACGGATTCATACGCGGTCGTATCGCAAGATGCATTGTATGAGTAGTAGTAGTACTGCTGGTTGCAGTTGGCCAGGGTGGATGGATTGCTGTTCAGCGCCTTCTTCACCACGCTTCCGAGGATGTACGTGCCAGGAGCCGGCTCAGGCGGGGGCGGAGGCGGTTGGTTCGGCGCGGGTGTCGTGGCCGGCGCGTGAACGATTGCCGCGTGAACCTGTGAAACGGACAGGCCCGTGCCACTCAGGTTCTTGTTGAGAACATCGTACGCGGCGACTCGGTAGTAGAACGTCGTGTCCTGATTGACCGCGATTACGTCCTTCAACGCGTTCGACGATGAGTCGTATATCAGGTTGCTGGGCTTCGGAACGAAGCTTGGTGTCAGATCCCGCCAGACCAGATAGCCAGCGACGTCGCTCTCGGAACTGTGGGACCACGCAAGATCAACCACTCCCTGACCGCCGATGACGGTCACGTTCTGTACCTGACTCGGCGCGGCATTGGCAGGCGCTGGTGCTGCCGGCGTGGCAGGTGGTGGGGCGACGATCGGCGACGTGGCTGTGGGCGAGGGCGCAGTCGGCGCTGGCGGTGACGGTGACACAGCGATCCCGGGACTGTCGTCGCCTCCGCCTCCGCACCCTGCAAGAATTGCCAGTGTGACGAGACTCAGCGTCACTTCCCTTTTCATCAGTCTTCCCTGTTTCACGGGTTATACCTTGTCTATGAGCTGGATAACAATTGCAATTCGGCGGAAAGCCCAAGCAATTAAGTTGGCTCTCCTCCGTTGTTATAGATGTTTCCAGCCCTCCAGGGCTAGGGCGGGTAATCCCTGCCATTGATGCTTTTTCTCAGATTGTCAGGATATTGGGACGCGCTGGAACTCAAGCATTACCGGTGGTTTATGGGTGCAATACCCGGCGCTTCGTAGCAGGGGTAAGAAGTTCGTAAGCTAGTAATTGTTCAAGAAGAGGCGAGCTGCAGAGTGACGCAATGCGATATCGCACTTGAAATGTCAACTAGATAGCACGTGGTCATTTTTTTATTTGCGCCGAGGAGAGAGCGCAAGCTGAGGCAAGACGACCATCTTCATCCGCCCCTTGCTGACTGGCAACTTGCAACCGGCTGGTCACGGATGAGCGCCGGCAGCCGAAGCGCTATGTTGTGCGGCCCAGCATGGCGCTCGTAGAGTCGAGGTCGAACCGGAAGGCACACTGATGTCAATCGTGGCTATCTGCGTAGCGCAGAATGAGCTCCACAGCTGATTGGCACGAGGGGTGGGCGAGCTCGCCAACAGAAGAAGGCCGGTTCGCCAGCTGCGATTCGAGCTTGTGCCGACCGTTAGCTGAAGCGCGCAAGCGCAACTGGCTCATCCCATGTTGACCGGAATCCAGTGCGCAGCACCGGCGAAGACATCGGACTTTGGTCCTACGCCTGCAAACGGAAACGGCTTCTTATGCGGTTGCCAAGTTCGGATGACTTGAGGGTGCGAAGAATCGCCGCCTTGCTGCAGGTACTCTAGGACTGTTGCCCAAGTACCTTCTGAATAGTTGTGCTGTCCAGCCCTGCGCTTCTCAGCACCTCTTCAGTGTGCTCCCCGAGCCGTGGCGCTGGCCTGAAGAAATTCCCCGGCGTGTCGGAGAGCCTTGGCACGACGGCATGCATTGTCAGCGTACCCGTTGTTTCATCGGGAACGTCGACCAGGATGCCACGTTCCACCACGTGCGGGTCAAGCACGATCTGTCCGATGTCGTAGACGGGGCCGACCGTCACCTCGGCTGCACGGAAGAACTCGAGATTCTCCTGCAGCGTGCGCGCCGCGATGAACTCGCCGATGACGGCGTCGAGCGCATCGACATTTGCAAGCCGATCGGCGTTGGTCCGAAAGCGCGGGTCGTCGATGAGATCCTCCCGGCCGATGGTGCGCAGCAGGCGCTCCGTCATGCCCTGTGTGGATGCGGACAGGGCCACCCAGTCGTTTCCCTTCGTCCGGAAGACATTCCGGGGCGCCGAGATCGACGTTCGGTTGCCGGTGCGCTCGGGGACCTTGCCGCTGACTCGGTAGGCAGCCGCATCGGGCCCCATGATTGAAAGCAGCGGCTCGATGAGCGACAGGTCGATGATCTGACCCGTGCCGCCATTCACCTCTACGGCACGCACAGCTGCCGCCACGGCGAACGCGCCATACAGTCCCGCCACCATGTCCGCCAGGGCCATGTTGGGCAGCATGGGCGGCTGTCCGGGAGCGCCGTTCTTTGCTGCGAAGCCGGACATCGCTTCCACCAGGCTGCCAAAGCCCGGCTGGCGGTGATAAGGACCTGTCTGTCCCCAGCCAGTGAGCCGAACGATGATCAGGCGCGGATTCAGCTTGTGAAGCGCCTCCGGCGCAAAGCCCATTTCCTCCAGCGTTCCCGGGCGGAAGCTCTCCACGAGCACCTGCGCGTCGCGCACGAGGCTTCGCAGCGCCGTCTTGCCTTCCTCGGCGCGCAGGTTGAGCCCGACGCTCTTCTTGTTGCGGGCGTAGACCTTCCACCAGACCTCGACGCCCTCCGGATGCTCAGCACTCCTCTCGCGCCAGTGCCTGAGGGTATCGCCGCTTTTCGGGTCTTCGACCTTGATCACCTCCGCGCCGAAGTCGGCGAGTTGCAGCGTCAGCATGTTGCCGGCGACCAGGCGCGAAAGGTCGAGCACCCGCAAGCCGCACAGCGGCCCGCGGGCAGCTGCGTCGAACTCAGCCTTGTGCACGGATCAGGGGCGCGGTGCGCAGATGATGGTCGGTAGCCATCTGGAAGGCATGGCCAAGCCGCAGCAGGCGCGGCTCGTCGAACCAGGCGCCAGCCAACTCGAGCGACACAGGTATGCCGGTCTCGCGGGTCGTGCCGCAGGGGACGGCGAGGCTTGGTATGCCCGCAGCCGGCCAAACGCAACTGAAACGGGGAATCCTGCGGATCGCTTCTCCGAAATCCAGGCCTTCGACGGCGGGAGCCGGCTCGGGCGTGGTAGGCGACAAGATGGCGTCCACGTTGCGGAACGCCTGCCGCAGGCGGTGGCGCCAGTTCTCCATCCAACGCAGCGACTGCGCGTACCGTACGCCGGTGACTCTTTCCGAAATGCGCATGCGCATCAGCACGTCTTCGCCATAGTCGGCAGCCCTGGCGGCGATCCGCTCCTGGTGCAGGTACATCGCATCCGACGGAACGACGGTGAAGGTCAGGTTCTCCTGGGCGTTCTCGACGTCGCCCAGGTCGAGCTCGACGAGTTCCACGCCCAACGAGCGGAAAGTCTCGATCGCTTGATTCATCGCAATCGCAATGTCCGGATGCAGGTCGTCGAAGAACCAGCGACGCATGATGCCCAGACGCATGCCGCGAATGGGTTCGGAAAGGGTAGCGAGGAATTCAGGCACCGGTTGGTCCACCGAGATCGGATCCTGCGGATCATGGCCTGCGATCGCCGCGAAGACTCGGGCGACGTCTGACACTCGCCGGGCAAGCGGGCCGAGCGTATCAAAAGGGGCGCTGACGGGCAGGCTGCCACGCGATGAGATCCGACCGACCGTCGGCCGCAGTCCCGCGGTGCCATTGAACGCGGATGGCAGCCTGATCGAACCGGCCGTGTCGCTGCCGATGGAAGCCACGCACATGCCAGCGGCGACCGATGCGCCGGAGCCGCCGCTGGAGCCACCGGCGACGTGTGCCAGGTTCCACGGATTGCGCACCGGCCCGAAGTGACGGCTTTGGCTGGTGGGACCGAAGACCCATTCGTGCAGGTTTGCCTTGCCAACGATGACGGCGCCGTTCCCAAGCAAGCGGTCGACGATGAAGGCGTTCGAGCGGGCGACGTTCTCGCGCAGAATGCCCGAAGCCGCCGTGGTGGGCACGCCTTTGACATCCACGTTGTCCTTGATGCTGATCGTCATGCCATGCAGAAGGCCGCACCAGCGGCCTTCCTCGGCTGCCCGATCCAGTTGGGCCGCTGCCTCGAGGGCCTGGTCCGCGGTGACGGCAATCATCGCGTTGACCTGGGGGTTGAACTTCTCGATGTTGGACAACGCCTTGCGGGTTTCGCGCAAGGCGTTGCCGAGGCCACTCGGGAAGGGGGTATCTGCTGCTCCGCCAGGGCCGGAGGTGCGTGGAACAGGCTGCAACGTGGTCTCCTCGTCGAATTGCACTCAGGCGAGTCTATCTCATTCATGCATGCTAGTATCCGTTAGCCGAGACGAACAGGGCCATCATCTGGGATGCTTGCACTCTATGTCTCGATTAACGGAATAGGTGATACAGCTATTGGAACTCGCAGTGGAGTCTGATCTGGCTCCGGCCCCAAGCTCGCCCACCCAGAGCCTTGATCGCGCCGTTGCCCTGCTCGAGGAAGTCGTCGAGCAGGCGAGCGAAGGTGCTCTCCTGTCCAGGCTTGCTGAAGGAGCGGGGCTGTCGAAGCCGACTGCCCACCGGCTGCTGGCGGGCTTGCGCAATCTGGGGCTGGTGGAGTACGACGAGAAGACACGGCTGTTCTACCCGGGTGTCAAGCTCTACCGGATGGGGCTGGCCTCTGCGGTGCGGTTCGACATCGTCCAACTGGCGCAGCCGAGTATGCAGCGGCTGGCGGAAGAAACCGGCGACACGGTATACCTGTCGCTGCGCTCCGGGGACAGCGCGCTCTGCGTCGCACGTCGCACCGGATCGTTCCCGATCCGGACGCTCACGCTGGAGGTTGGCGACTACCGGCCCCTAGGGCTGGGCGCGGGAAGCCTTGCATTGCTCGCGTCGCTGTCGGACGAGGAGGTCGAAGCCTCGCTCTCAAACAATCGCGACAAGCTCGCGGCGCACCCCAACTTCGATCCGGTGAGCCTGAGGATGCTCGTGCGCCGAACCCGCCAGGAGGGCTATTCCCTCAACGAGGGGCTGATGCTGCCTGAGATGGCAGCAGTCGGACACATCGTACGTGACGCTTCCTCGCGGCCGGCTGCCGCACTCTCGATCGCATCGATCAAGAGCCGGATGGGGCACGACCGCCGCGAGTCCATCGTCATGCTGCTTGCTCGCGAAGCTCGCCTTCTCGAGCAGGCACTCGGCGGGCGCACACAAACGAGGAAGCCCAAATGAGCCGAGTCGAAGTGAGTCGGATTGCCGGTTTCCGGCGCAAGCTGCGGGAAGGCCGGCCGGTTGCCGTGATCAATCCGGACTACGCCAGCCCGGCGCTTGTCGAGTTCCTCGCCCAGCCGCGGCTCGGCCTGGACGCGCTCATGCTCGACGCTGAGCAAGGCTCGCCGGACTTCGAGCGCATCGAGGAAATGGCCCGGGTAGCGCGCCTCGCGGGCCTTTGCGTGCTGGTGCGGATCTTTTCGCCGGAGCCGTGGGTGATCGAGCGGATGCTGCTGCGCGGGGTCGACGGGCTCGTGGTGCCCCGCCTGGACTCGGCCGTGCAGGCTCGCGCCGTCGTGGACTGGGTGCGCTATGTCTTTCCTGACCGCGCCAAGGAGCAGAAGCTGCTGGTCGTGCAGGTCGAGAGCGCTGCGGCCCACGCGGACCTCGAGGCCTTGCTCGCCATTCCCGAGATCGACGTGTTCTTCATCGGCCCGGGCGATCTGTCCCGCAGCATGGGAGAGCAGGGCGACTATACATCGGCCACTGTCCAGGATGCCATCGACGACATCTTGCGCAGGGCCGCTGGGGCGGGGCGCATCGCGGGGACGATGGTCAAGCCGGGAGATGCAGAGCAATGGCTCGCGCGAGGCGCCCGCTTCCTTTACTTCCACGTCAATGACTGGCTGCACATCGGTGCGCAGTCGTTTCCGCTCCCCCAGCACCATCAACTTCGAGAAGTTCCTAGGACATGAACACGCCCCTGACCGCCCAGGCGTCGGTCTATCGCCCCGAACAGCCTGGATTGCATTTCCCCAACCCCCCGGTATTCGAGACCGTCGAGGAGGAGCGGCTGCACCGCAAGCAGCGGATCGCGGCAGTCTGCCGGGTTTTCGCCCGCTACGGATACGAATACGGCTTTGCCGGGCACGTGACGGTGAGGGATCCGCAATTTTCGGATCGCTTCTGGACCAACCCGTTCGCCATGGATTTCGGGCGCG
>JAEWBM010000100.1 GCA_023391155.1 Acidobacteriota bacterium | reverse complement strand
GGCATCCCTGTCTGCTGTGGATAGCGATGGGCGTGGTGCTGATCGGGGCGGTGCACGACCTTTCGGCCCTAGCTTCCTCGGTCAGGCACGGAGCACTGTCGATAGCAGAGATCGCCCGGGAGAAACTGGGGAGCGGAGCGGGGAGGGCGATGATGGCGTTTATCTGGATCGCCTTGGTCTACGTGATCGTGGCATTCACGGATATAACGGCGGGAACCTTTGTCTCCGGGGATGATGCATTAGCGGGCGAGACGGCTTTCGACCCGGGCGGCGCGGTCGCGATGGCGGCGGCGATCTATCTCGTTTTGTCCGTGGTGCTGGGACTGGTCGAGCGATATTTGACGCCGCCGCTGTGGCTCTCAACGGCGATCTTTGTCCCGCTGACGTTCGCGGCGGCGTATGCAGGGACACTTTATTCGAACGTATTCAGCTTTTCGCATCAGACGTGGGGAATTTTAATATTGCTCTACTGCATCGCGGCGTCGGTCGTGCCCGTCTGGGCGCTGCTGCAGCCGCGTGGGTACCTGGGCGGATTCGTGCTTTACACGGCGATCGTGGTCGGAGTGATCGGGATCTTTTTCGGCGGATATGAGATACAGCAGCCCGCTTTCAAGTCGTTCGATGTGGGCGGGATGACGGGGATGCTGTTTCCGTTTTTGTTCGTTACGATCGCCTGCGGCGCGTGCTCGGGATTTCACGGGCTCGTATGTTCGGGAACGACCTCTAAGCAGCTTGACAAAGAGACGCACGCTAAACCGATCGGGTACGGAGCGATGTTGGCTGAGGGCTTCGTCGCCTTTATGGCACTAGTCGTGGTGATGATCGCTGGGAATGAAATGCTTTACGGAGCCGACGGAAAAAGCTTTGCGGCGGGGAAGATCTACGGCAACGGGATCGGTGAATTTCTGACGCTGCTGATCGGACGGGATAACCTGGCGTTCGCCATCACCTTCGGAGCAATGGCGTTCTCGACATTTGTATTCGATACGCTGGATGTTGCGACGCGGCTGGGAAGGTATCTGGTGCAGGAGCTGTTGGGGATCGGCGGTCGCGCGGGTGCGCTGATCGGAACACTTGCGACAGTCGCAGTGCCATTCGCACTTATATTTTACGCTCCGGCGGGTTCGTGGGTGCAGTTTTGGACGCTGTTCGGTGCCTCGAATCAACTACTGGCGGCGCTCACCTTACTTGCGATAACCGCATGGCTTCATCAGGCGAGGAAGCGGATCGCTTTTACTTTGATACCGATGCTCTTCGTACTGGTGATAACGCTGTGGGCGTTGGGAGCATTGGTTGTCGGCAATCTGCGTTCGACCAGCGGTTTCGACATGCAGCTCATTAACGGCGTTGCGTCGCTGACGCTGATACTGCTTGCCATTTATCTGGTCGCATCTGCGTTCATCAAACTGAGGCGAAACAAAGAAACTCCTGAGTAGTTGAAGCCTCTTTCTTATAAAGCCTTTCGGGTGTATAGTCCGCGTATGACAAACATACACGAGATTGCCCCGGACACCTTTCGCATCTCCACCTTCTTTCCCGAATTCGGATTAGGATTCAACCAGTTTCTTGTGAGGGACGAGGAACCGGTGCTGGTCCATACGGGCCCTCGGGCTCTGTTTCCAGCGGTGCTCGAGGCGGTCTCGACATTGATCGACCCGGCAACATTGCGGTGGGCGGCATTCAGCCATTTTGAAGCGGACGAATGCGGCTCGTTGAACGAGTGGAAGGCGGTCGCACCCCATGCAACAGCGGTATGCAGCATGGTCGGAAAAATGGTGAGCGTCGACGATTTTTCGCCGGAGAACCCGGCCAAGGGAATGGTTGACGGCGAGGAGTTTTCAACGGGAAAACACAATTTCCGGTTTCTGCAGACGCCCCATGTTCCTCACTGTTGGGAGGCGGGGCTGTTCTTTGACACGACCACGAACGTCCTTTTTAGTTCGGACCTACTGCATCAGAATGGCGATGTTGAACCGTTGACGAACGCCAGCGTGACCGACCGTGTGCGTCAGTCGCTAGTTGAATATCAAGCGAGCCCGCTGGCGAACTATCTGCCGTATACTCCGATGACGGATGGGACTCTGAAGCGGATAGCCACACTAAAGCCCAAGACCGTGGCCACTATGCACGGATCGGCATTCGAGGGTGACGGTGAAGCCGCTCTTTTGGAGTACGCAGAGATCGTGAAAGAGGTTTGCGGCACGGGTTCCTAGGACTTAAGCGGCCCGATCTTTTCCTCGAGCCAGTTGGTGAGGTCGTCGACCGACTCGATATGGACAGGTTTGCCCTGCCATGCCTTGATCGCAAATACAACGAGCATAACGGTAGTAATGACCGTGAAAATAAAGCTGCCCAGCGAGGCGAGATCGGTCACGTTTTCGACAACACCGAGCAGGGTGGTGACGATCAGGATACCGACATGCGCCGCGAGGCCCTGAGCCGCGTGGAACCGAACCTTGTTCTCTTCCTTGGGGATGACGAAGAGCAGGATCAGGCCCGCGACCAGCCCGATGGAAAACGGAATGTACGGAAGGCCGATAAGCCATTTTTCGGGGAGGCCCGTCTTTGTTTCCGCACGAAGCGGGGTGGAATTAAGAGCCGCGGCTTGCGGGCCGGAATACGCGGCCGGCGGATCAGCACTCCGGAAAGAGTACGCCTGAAAATCGGCTTCCTCAAAGCGGCGCGTTTCTTCCTCGGTCACACTGCCCGGCGCCGTGGGAAACTCTGAAGTTTCATACCGGTGCTGCGGCGACGTGTAGCCTTCCCGAACCTGCCCGGTCTCAGCCGCAGCCTGAGCACGCGCCTTTTCGGGAAACTCGGGATCGAGCGGGTTTGTGTCGAATTTTTTCGCCATCCTTAAGCAATAATACGAGATTAGGGTTGAATTGTTCCATATCACACCCGTGTTCTCCTGAAATCCCCGTTGAAGGTCAATTTTTCTCGTTCAATTCTATACCTAAGTCGTCGAGCTGCGACTCGTCGACCGGGCCGGGGGCGTCCATCATGAGATCCTGTGCCGAGGCCGTTTTGGGAAAAGCGATCAGGTCGCGGATGTTATCGGTCTGGAGCAGGGC
>JAEWBM010000093.1 GCA_023391155.1 Acidobacteriota bacterium | reverse complement strand
TTGTCCGAATTTGACTCGTCCAGGGTGCTCATCTGGCCTGTGTCATTCGAGGGCACGGTCTCATACGGCACCGGTACGGGAGGCGGAGCGATGGCCATCGTCAACGCTTCGCGAAATATGGAGCTTTACGAAGAGGAGACCGATACGGAGGTTTACCGTCTCGGGCTTCATACACTCGAAGAGTTCCGGCCGAAAGAGACTCCGGAAGCCATGATGGAAGGCCTCTACGACCGAACGAAAGAGCTGCTCGCAACTAACAAGTTTCTTTGTATGCTCGGCGGCGAACATTCCGTTTCAGCTCCGGTCATCAAGGCCCATGCCGAGAAATATCACGACCTTAGTGTCCTCCAGATCGATGCTCACGCTGACCTCCGGGATACCTATGACGGCACCCCGCATTCACATGCATCGATCATGGCTCGTGTTGTGAAGGACCTGCGCATACCCTCGGTTCAGGTCGGCATCCGTTCGATTTCTGCCGAAGAAGTTCGGTTGCTGGACGAGGGTTTGCCAACCAAGATCTTCTGGGCTCGTGACATCGTTGGTCGTATCGATTGGATCGATCAAGCCGTAGATTCCCTCACCGATAATGTTTACCTTACCATCGACATCGACGGCCTTGATCCCAGCCTCGTGCCGACCACCGGTACGCCGGAACCGGGCGGCCTCGGCTGGTATGAGACCCTCGCACTCATTCGCCGGCTTGCCGAAAAGAAGAAGGTCGTAGGGATGGACCTTGTCGAATACTCCTACGTCGAATCATACGATTCACCGGCATTTCTGTGTGCAAAGCTCGTTTACAAGTCGCTTTCATATATCTTCGGCCGAGACCTGCCGCGAGTCACGCGAACCTGATCTCGTACGAATTTATGAACCGAGTGGTTTTTCAGGCGTATATAATACCAACGGTAATCGTCATATTGTCGTCATAGTGTCAGGAGAAATATTTGAATGAGTAAGAGATCGATCGTTTTGATCACCGGACTGGTAATTGCCTCACTCGGTGCCGGATGCAGTGCGTCCTGGCTTACCGGAGGCGAACCTATACCTCCGACAGCCGAGGCCCCGCCGCCCGCTCCCGTAGTCGTTGACGGCGTTCGCACGTCATATGCAGACGTAGTCGAAAAGACCGCTGCTGCTGTAGTGCGCATTGAGGCGGAGGCTCGGAATGAGCCGCAGCGGCAGGCTCCACAGGGTCGTTCGCCGCTCGAAGATTTCTTCCGTCAATTTCCCGGCCCCGGCGGCCAAGGCCAGGGCCCGCGTGTTGAGCGCGGCATGGGATCAGGCGTGATCGTTAGCGCGGACGGCACCTTGCTGACAAATGCACACGTTATTGACGGCGCCGATTCGATCAGAGTGCTCACTAACGACAACCGTTCCTATGACGCCAAGTTGGTCGGCATAGACAAACCGAGCGACCTCGCCGTTCTCAAGATCGATGCACAGAACACTCCATTCCTAACTCTCGGCAATTCGGACAGCGTCCGCGTAGGCGACATTGTGCTGGCGATCGGCAATCCGCTCGGTATCGGACAAACTGTGACAGCCGGCATCATCTCTGCAAAGGGGCGGCGAACGGGACTCAGCGACGGCAGCTTTGAAGACTTCCTTCAGACAGACGCTCCGATCAACCGCGGTAATTCCGGCGGTGCTCTCGTCAACCTAAACGGTGAACTTATCGGGATAAACTCTCAGATACTTTCGCCTCCCGGATCCGGCGGAAACATCGGTATCGGCTTTTCGATCCCGTCGAACATGGCAAAGAGCGTGATGGATCAGCTTCTGGCAAACGGCCGCGTCCGTCGCGGGATGCTCGGCGTCAACATTCAAAACATTACGGGCGACACTGCACAGGCTCTCGACTTGCCGGAGGCTTCCGGCGTATTGGTAAGTAATGTCCGTTCGGGCAGCGCCGCCGATAAAGCCGGTGTCCGCCGCGGTGATATAATCACGGCCATCAACGGCGAAAAGATCGACGACGGAAATGTACTGCGAAATAAGATCGCCGGAACTCTGCCGGGGACTGAGGTCAAGCTCTCCGTACTTCGCGATGGCGGCACGACCGAACTGACCGCTGTCCTCGACGAATTTGACACCGAAACTGCAGAGGCTCAGCAGCCGGGCGGCCCGAGCGGCGGCGATTCAGCACCTCCCGGAGGAAAGCTTGGGCTGACCCTCCAGCCCGTTACCCCGGAACTCGCCAAGCAGTACGGCGATGGTTCTGAGACGTCAGGGCTCGTGGTGACCCAGGTCGATCAGGCGGGTGCAGCCGCCGAGGCTGGTATCGCCCGGGGCGATATAATTCTTGAGGTTAATCGCCAGCCTGTGACCACCGCTGATGCTCTCGAATCAGCGATCCAGTCCGCAGGCAACCGCCCTGTGCTGCTGTTGGTTTCTCGAAAAGGGACAACGGTCTTTATTACGGTCCGTCCTCGTTAAGTAAGCTTCATTGAGAAACGCTTGGCTCCAATTAAATTTGGACCCAAGCGTTTTTATTTGTTCGAAGATCTAGCCGAATTTCACGGTCAGCATCGATACCGAACCGCCGTCAACGCCCTCCACAGGAAAGCTCACCTCGTCACCCGGCTGCCGGGCTCCCATCACATAAAGCAGCGGAAGATAATGATCGGGGGTAGGTGCTGCCATCAGCGCGTCGCTGCCGAGTGCCTCGTAATTCACCAGAGGCGATTGGTCTCCGCTAATCAGCAATTCCCTTGCCTGCATTTCAAATCGCACGGCCCAGTCAAACGGCTCTGCCGCATGCTTACCCCACGCATACGTATGCAAATTGTGCACCAAATTTCCGCTTCCGATGACAAGAACCCCCTCATCCCTCAACGGTGCCAGCCGAGTTCCCACCTCGTAATGGAACGCAGGCGGCTTAGTATCGTCTATGCTCAACTGAACGACCGGAATATCCGCGTCCGGAAAAACGTGGCACAAAACCGACCAAGTACCGTGGTCGAGCCCCCATTCTTCGTCCAGGGCAACTTCCGGCGGCGACAGCATCTCCGCGACCCGGGCCGCGAGCTCGGGGCTTCCCGGGGCGGGATATTGCACCTCGAACAACTCCCGCGGAAACCCGCCGAAATCATGGATCGTCCGGGGCGTCTCCATCGCAGTTACCGCGGTCGCGGGAACATACCAGTGGGCGGAAATGCACAGTATCGCCTTCGGCCGCCGTATCGACCTGCCGATCGCCGACCAACCCTCCGTATAGTCGTTCTCAGCCAGCGCGTTCATCGGGTTACCATGCCCAAAAAAGATAGCCGGCATCCTCTCTTTCATAATTGTTACCCCGCCCGCTACTTTATCAGAGTCACCGAGCACTTCTGCACTAAAAAAGCGAGGCTCCCGTTAAAAACGAAAGCCCCGCCTTTGTTGGTCGGGACGGCGAGATTTGAACTCACGACCTCTCGCACCCCAAGCGAACGCGCTACCAGACTGCGCTACGTCCCGATGTCGATTTTTTAGATTAGATTTCGCCCCGCGAAATGTCAAACTCGGCCATTTTGCAGCCGTTCTGCTGCCTCACGCGTCTGGTCGGTCTTCAGCATTTCGCGAAGTTCGAGAAGTTGCGCGGCTAGATTTTTCAACGCCTCGCGCTTTTCGTCATCCAGGGCATATTCAACCCGCGTTTGGGCGATCTCTGCTTCGATCGTGTCAAGCTCAAGGTCGTCGTCAAATAGGCCGGGAGCGCCGCTTTCGGCCGATTTCTGACTTCCCTGTTCGCCAGCCTCGTTTCTTACGATCTTAAGCTTAGGAGCCTCTCCGCGCGCCTCGGCCTGCAGCTTTTTCCGGGCGCCGGCGATCGTATAAAGCTCATCATAAAGCAGCTCTTTGATACGCAGAGCGATCTCCACATCCCGCCGCCGATAGCTCCGTTGGCCGGACCTGTTCTTCTGCGGCGAGAGCTGTGGAAACTCTGTTTCCCAGTATCGCAGGACGTGGGCCTGCACCCCTACAAGATCGCAAACCTCGCCGATCTTAAAGTAGATTTTCTCCGGTATAGCCACGGCTGCTTGTCCCATTCGTGTCGCTGATATGTTAAAGTTATTTTCTAGTTTAGACGCCGTTATTGTATGTGTTTATTAAGGTTGTGTCAATAACTTTCTAATGCGGTCCGAATTCGACTTCATCCATCACATTAAGGAAAAGTACGGCCTCCGCCATATTGGTGATGACTGCGCCGTGCTTCCCTCCGACGCCCAAACCGATCTTTTGGTCACGTCGGACATGCTCGCGGAGGAGGTTGATTTCCGCCTCGACTGGACAACGCCCGAACTTCTTGGCCACAAAGCCCTCGCCGTTTCTCTGTCAGACATCGCCGCGATGTGCGGGGTTCCAAATTGGGCCTTGCTTTCAATCGGCATTCCGGAGCATCTCTGGAAGGGCGACTTTCTCGACGGTTTCTACGCCGGCTGGCATAAATTAGCCGACCTGTACGGCGTCGAATTGATTGGCGGCGACGTTTCACGTGTAGCGGGTAAACTGGTGATCGACTCCACGGTTCTGGGGAAGGTCGCCCGCGGCAAAGCGATCCTTCGCTCCGGAGCAAAACCGGGCGACGGCATCTACGTTACCGGCTCACTCGGCGGTGCGGCCGTCGGCCTGCGGCTCTTGGAATCGGGACGGCGATTGGCCAGCGATGATAGCCCTGAAAGCCGACTCATTGATCGCCAGATGGCACCACATCCGCGACTCGACCTCGCCCCGCGATTGAATGCAGATGCCGGCATCACTTCGATGATCGACATCAGCGACGGGCTCTCGTCCGATCTCCGCCATATTTGCAGCGCAAGCGGCTGCGGCGCGGAGATCGACGCCGTTAAGATCCCGATCGATCCGGATATATGCGTTCTCGACACCCCTTTCGACGACAAAATTGATCTTGCCCTGAACGGCGGAGAAGATTTCGAACTGCTTTTCACCGCCGACCCGAAAAAATTTTCAGCCCCTGCCGACGCCGAGATCACGCGGATAGGCACTGTCACCGCAACTGTTGGAGATATTGAGCTTATCCGCGACGGCGAACGCCGCCTACTGGCCCCCGGCGGGTACCTGCATTTTGGCTGATCCGGCATCTTACCAAAAGTTTTTTTTCAAAAAAGCTTGACAAGCGATTTTCGCCCGTGCTAAAACTCTCATCCTGTCGCGAAGTTGGCGGCAGATTATTTTTGGAGTTTGAACGATGATTCGAAGTTCGATACATACACCGAGAACATTTACGGCGATACCGGCCGGCGTTATTTTGCGCCCCGGAACGGCCTGGAATGCGTTCGCGTGCATGGGCCTCGATCAACAGAATTATTTAGCGGAACTCGGCGGCGATCGCCGGGCCGAACAGACTTAACACAGCGGGAGCGGCGTTCCCGCTCCCGAAACATCGAAAAAAGCGAGGTCAAACTCGCCAGACGTTTTTTGGAGCGGTTACGCCCGGGATATTGGAAGCCCGAGAGTAGCCGCTCCTTTTACTTTTCGATGTTTGACAACTGAATAGCCATTTTTTAAGCACCGGACGCCTGTTGGTTAAGGCATGCAGTCCGTAAAACTGCCGCTCGTTGGAGCTGCGAAGGTTCAAATCCTTCCCGGTGCATTCTTTTTTACGGAGACGTAGCTCAACGGATCAGAGCACCTCGCTTCGAACGAGGGGGTTGTAGGTTCGAGTCCTTCCGTCTTCACCAAATTTCGGGTTCGTCCAATCGGCAGGATAGCCGGCTCTGAACCGGCAGATCGAGGTTCGAATCCTTGACCCGAAGCCAAACTTTTCCGGGCGTTCCACAGAGGCTATATGGGCTTGTTTTGGAAACAAGTGTTCGCAGGTTCGAATCCTGCTGCCCGGACCATGCACGCGTAGCCCAACTCGGCAGAGGCACTGGTCTTAGAAACCAGTTGATGAAGGTTCAAATCCTTCCGCGTGTACCATTTCTTATTGTTAAGATTCTTGGCTGCTAGCTTTGCACCCGTGCAATATCAGGATTGACGACTCGCAAATCCAAAATCCAAAATCCCCAATCTAAAATCGTAAGCGGGCGTAGCCAAGAGGCCTAAGGCGTCGGTCTGCAAAACCGATCATCATCGGTTCAAATCCGATCGCCCGCTCCAATCTTTTACAAATGCCCGTGGCTCAACTGGTAGAGCAGCAGTCTCCATAACCGTCGGTTGGGGGTTCGAATCCCTCCGGGCATGCCATCGACTCCGCCTTGGGCGAATGCCGAACGTGACTACATGGTCAGAGCACCTGTTCTCCACGACAGGAGGCCGTTGGTTCGATTCCAACCACCGCCCGAGCGGATGAAGCTCAGTGAAACGTCACTTCACCAATTTGTCGCCCGTAGTTGGGGAAGACGCGATACCGCGCGTCTTTCCCCGGAGCACCGGAAGTTTTCATGTGGGACTTAGCTTAACCGGCAAAGCACCGCACTGTGAATGCGGACGATGCGGGTTCAAATCCCGCCGTTCCACCCATTTCATTTCAAGGGGCCGTGGCAGAAAGGCGTATGCACTTCGCTGTCGACGAAGACGATGACGGTTCGAGTCCGTTCGGTCCCGCCAACATTTCGCGGACGTTTAGCTGAGACAGATCAGCGTCGGCCTGAAGAGCCGAAGAGCTTGGCGCGATACCAAGTGCGTCCACCAAAAATAAATATAGGAGAAAACCAATGAATCGACACCCGATCGCAAGCCGGATCACGACCTGACCGCTCCGCTTTTCCTAGTTCGCTGAGGTCGCGTGATCCCCGTAAACCACTATTAATGATTTCAGCAAATACACTGAGGAAAAGAAAATGGACAAGAAATATCACATCAGGCGACGCGAGTTCCTCAACCTAAACCCGGAACTTCGCGCCTATATAATCGCGGTCGTCGAAGATGCCCGCGAGAAGCACGTGTGCTGCAAAGACGATGACGAATGGCACCACATCGTGCTCCGACTGGCCGATTGCTCAGAAGAGATCGAGTTTTACTTTGATCTCAACACCACTGAGCAACGCGAGAACAGCCTTCACAAGATCCGAACACTTGCGGAGGTCATCGACGAGTTCAAGCGGGCTCTTGAACTCGAGATCGCGGTCATCAACGCCCGGGAGTTCTATCCAAAGAATGCCCGTGCGGCGGCCGCGGTGCACTAGGTTCCCACCCGTCGCCCCGGCCGCTTCGCTGATGGAGCGGCCGGCAATGCCCAGAGTTTAAACGAGCTCACCAACACAAACGCCAAGTGCGGCGGTGCGAGGGCACTCGCCGGAATGCACATCGGCCCGCAACGGGCCTTTTCCGAGCGATGCGCCTGCCGATGCATTGCCGCACCGCGTTTGCCACCCCGATCGGTAGCCAAGTCCGGTCAAGGCACTCGCCTTTTAAGCGAGGGATCGTGGGTTCGAATCCCACCCGATCGGCCAATTGTTTTTTTGCGGTGTAGCTCAGCGGAAGAGCGCGGGTCTCATAAACCCGTGGTCGAAGGTTCGAATCCTTCCGCCGCAACCATTTTTCACGGCGAATGCAGAAAGGACTACATCGTTTGGGACGACGGGGTCGCCGGTTCAAATCTGGCCGCTTCGGCACTCGAAGCGTAGCTCAGCCTGGTAGAGCACGTATCGTCTTTTCGATCCTTGTCGCCGTTCATTCATTGGCGGGTAACTCAGCTGGTAGAGTGCCGGCCTGTTAAGCCGGATGTCGCGGGTTCGATCCCCGCCCCGTCAGCCAACTTACGCAGCGAATGCAGATGGAACTACATGGCTCATAACCCGCATGTTGCCGGTTCGAGTCCGGCCGCCGTGCTCCCGCACGGTGTAGCTCAATTGGTAGAGCAGCGAACGTTTCATCGCTACTTGTCGCTGCATTCACATTTCGGGTGAATGCGGAAAAGACTACATACGTGCCTAAGGTTAGCGTGCATGAGCGCGACTATGCTGCCGCCGATCAGGCGAGAGCACGACTCAAATGCTTCTCATTTATTTGTCACCCGTTTTTTATAGGAGGAACTATGGCGAACAAAAACTTGTTCAAATCTATTGTTGGAATGCTTTCGCCAAAGGCGGACATCATTAACGAAGCGGGCGGGCTCGCTTACAAGCTCTCGCCAAAGGCGGCTCTCGCACAGTATGCCGCGACCGGCTGCTTCAACCACACTTTTTACGCCGATGCGGGCGAACAGCTCGACAAGGTCCTGGCTCTCGCGAATGAGGTCGAAACGGATTTTGTCGCAAAGACGGCGGTCTTCGCTCGCGAAAAGGGTCACATGAAAGACATGCCCGCCCTGCTGCTAGCCGTTCTTTCGATTCGTGACAAGGAACTTTTCGAACGCGTCTTTCCGCGTGTCGCAGACAACGGCAAGATGCTCCGAAATTTCGTTCAGATCATGCGGTCGGGGGCCGTTGGGCGAAAGTCGCTCGGTTCCCTGCCAAAGCGAATGGTTCGCGAGTGGTTCGAAAGTCGCGGCACTGACCAGATCTTCAAACAGTCCGTCGGGCAGTCGCCGTCTATCGCGGACATTCTGAAGATGGTCCACCCGAAACCGCGTGATGCGGAACGCGAGGCTCTCTTCGGTTATTTCATCGGCCGCGATATCGTTGCCGATAAGCTGCCTGAGATCGTCAAGCAGTACGAGCGCTTCAAAACCGGGGATTCGGCCGAGGTGCCGAATGTTCCGTTCCAAATGCTGACGGCACTGCAGCTTGGCACGAAGGAATGGGCCGAGATCGCCCGCACTGCTCCGTGGCAGATGACCCGGATGAATCTGAACACGTTTCAGCGTCACGGGGTCTTCGCCGACAGCGCGATGGTACAGATCATCGCCGATCGCCTGCGAGACCGCGAGGCAATTAAGCGTGCACGCGTGTTCCCTTACCAGCTTCTGTCCGCCTTTAAGGCGGCGGAGGCGAACAATGGGATCCCGCGTGAGATCACCGAGGCCCTGCAGGATGCGATGGAGATCGCGACGGAAAACGTCCCGAAGATCGACGGAAAGGTTTTTGTCTTCCCCGACATCTCCGGATCGATGCAGTCTCCCGCGACCGGATATCGAACTGGTTCTACCTCGGCGGTTCGCTGTGTCGACATTGCGGCTCTTTTTGCTGCGGCGATCCTGCGTAAGAATCCGGCTGCGGAAGTGATCCCGTTCGAGAGCAAGGCGGTCGAGGTCACTTTGAATCCTCGCGATTCGATCATGACCAACGCCGAGAAGCTCTCAAATCTTCCGTTCGGGGGAACGAACTGCTCGGCGCCGCTTTCGCTGCTGAACCGCCGCCGTTCAAAAGGCGACGTGCTGATCTATATTTCTGATAACGAATCTTGGATCGACACGCCAATTTACGGACGGTTCGGCGGCGGAGCGACCGAGACGATGAAACAGTGGAACGAGTTTAAATCGCGAAACGGCGAGGCAAAACTCGTCTGCATCGACATTCAGCCTTACGGCCACACTCAGGCTCAGGAACGCCGGGACATCCTGAACGTCGGCGGCTTCTCGGATCAGGTGTTTACACTCGTTACGGAATTCGCGGCCGGCGGGCTCGACGACGCCCACTGGGTCGGTGTGATCGAGAATGTCGAGATCTGATCCTTAACCGTGCGTAGTGCGTCTATGCGCAAGAACCCACTCTTTGCATAGGCGCTAGCGCACGTTCACTGCCAAACACTTTTTGGCGAATGCCGGCCGGGAGTACATGGTATTCGCGAGTTCGAATCTCGCCCGCTCGATTTCGCAGCGGATCTCTCGCCACAACTTGTCGCCATTTATCGGGGCGAATACCGGTATGACTACATTGTCTCGAAAACAAGTGCCCGTCATGCCGAACTTTGTCGCCCTTTTTTACATCTTAAAGGAGGAAATAATAATGCCTTACAACAAGCTAAACATCAGCGGGGCAAAGTCGGACGTTCTTTCGTGGGTTACCCACGGGATGACCTTCGAGGAAGAGAATATGCTTCGCAACGTCTCGCGTCTGCCTTGTCTTTACAAGCACGTCGCGCTAATGCCCGACGCTCATCTCGGGAAGGGATCGATGGTCGGTTCGGTCATCGCGACCCGGGACGCGGTCATCCCTGCGACGGTCGGTGTCGATATCGGCTGTGGGATGATGGCGGTCAAGACGCCTTTTAAGAGCGGTATTCTCGACCGAAAGATGGCCGAGTTTCGCCAAGAGATCGAACGGGCGATCCCGGTCGGCTTTAACGCCTACAAGGAATCGGTTAACGAGGCCTCGCGTTGGGAAGGTTGGGAGACCTTTGACGATCTGCACAAGGGCGTTCAGGACCGCAAGCGAAAGGCGATGGTCCAGCTCGGTACGCTCGGGGGCGGAAACCACTTTATCGAGGTCTGCCTCGATACTGAGGACAACGTCTGGCTGATGCTGCACTCCGGTTCGCGAAACATCGGTAAGGAACTTGCCGAGCGTCACATCGCGACCGCAAAGTCGCTGCACCGGCTCAATGAGCTGCCCGCGCCCGATCTTGCCTACTTCATCCAGGGAACGGACGAGTTTCGTGACTATTGGCACGACCTCGAC
>JAEWBM010000083.1 GCA_023391155.1 Acidobacteriota bacterium | reverse complement strand
TACGCATACCGCAACGCCTCGTCACCGGTCTCCGTCTTCTCGAGCTCCGCCAAAAGCCCCGGTGCCTCCGGATCGCCAAGTATCAACAACCGCGTAACGATGTCGAACTTATCCTTGGTCTTAAGCGGGATCGCTTGTGCGGAGTCAGTACCGTCCGCGTGAGCGGACGGCTTCTTTGCATGCCCGGGGGAGCCGTCTGTTGACGCAGACGGTACCGACTGTTGCAGCATTCCCTTCAACACCCGCCTTGCATTCTCACTCGCGGCAACGTTAAGAAACGCCCGATAAAACGTGATACGCTGCCCAAGCGTCTCCGCGTTTTGCATCCGCTCGATGAGAATTCTTTCCAAATGTCGTGTGAGTTCGTCCCGAGTCATTTCAGAAACGTAATAGTTCAAAGCGATTGATACCCTTCCCAGCAACGTCGAAATCGTCGATTCATCGGTTTCTGGAAAATTTCCCCGGCTTGCATCCTTAGAACTTTCTGATCGAGGCGGGGGCTTACGAAACACCGGATTCCAGTTCGTTGATGACAATCCCTCCATGGCTAATTTTGCATAATCGTCAGGATTAAGCTGGGCTTCCCTAACACTGTCCCAAAGTGCCCCCCACAACATCGAACGAAGAAACGCTTCATCTTCGTATTCGATATTGTTTAGTATGTATTTCTGACTATCTTCGTCGAGAAGAAAAATCCCATAGCCATAATCCGAATAGTTGGGGAAAATAAACAGCGGCAAATCGAAATCTCTTCTAACTCTATTCTCGGCATCGATCTGCCCAGGGAAAGCCATCAAAAACGCGTTTCCCGAACGAATCCGAGATTTTAGAGTTAGTGACCTGTCCGGATAACGAAGAAGCACGCTCACATCCATACCCACGTGCTTGTACGGTCTAAAACTATCGGAAAACCGGTACCCTACTGCCCGGATCCCAGTGGATATTCTTGTTCGGGCCGAGGGTTCTGACAAGGTATGACGTGCCTCGGCGCTCCGATTTAATCTGATCACCGGAACTCCCGCCTCCGTGACAAATGGCCGCGCAAATTCGTGAAATTGCGAATTTCGATAGCCGGCTAACTCCGTAATCAAGTCTTCCCAGCCAGCATTCGAGAATTCATTTTTCTTTATGAATGACCGCACACCCTCTTTGAATTTATCCTCGCCAAGATAAAACTCCGCCTGGCGCAGAAACGCCGGGGCCTTGCTGTAAACGATGGCACCGTAGGCCGATTTCGCTGCCGAAAGGTTATTGATCTCCTGATAGATCGGCGTGGTTCCCTTTGTCGAATCGGTGCGGTAGGCGGCCTGTTTGACGCGTTCGTAGAAGACCTTCCACGCCATCATCTCGGGCATGATCCGCTCCATCGCCTTGTAGGCCGTAAATGTCGCAAAGCCCTCTTTGAGCCACAGGTCGTCGAACCAACGCATCGTCACCGTGTCCCCAAACCACTGGTGCGACGCCTCGTGAAAGATCAGCAAAGCCCGCGAGATGTGGTCGTTCTTCGTCGGCTCCTGCGGGAAGATGATCGACGATTCCCGCAAAAACGTTGCCCCCGCATGCTCCATCCCGCCAAACGGAAACTCCGGGATCAAAACCAGATCGTACTTCGGAAACGGAAACTCGTAATCAAAATACTCTTCAAAATACTTGATGGCCTCTCGATTCAGCCGAAACACCTCCGCGGCGTGGGGTTTGAACTTCTCAGCCTGCGACTTGCGGCCGTAGATGCTGCTATGGGCAGAAACGCGACCGTTAGGGAGCGTGCCTCCGGCGTCGGGGCTCGTTGCACGCTCGTTCACACTCGCGTTTCCGCCCGCATCTTCAAACTTCTCGAACGGCCCCGCTGCAAACGCGAAGACGTAGGTGCTGATGGGTTTGGTTTCATCAAACTCGGTATACGGAATGTCCTTTACCGACTGCCCTGCGAATGCCGTGTCTACGTGTCTCATGCCAGATGTATTCGACACAACATGCCACCGAGTCGATGCGTTTGCAGATTGATGCTTTGGCCTCCAACTTTCAGGCGTCGCGACCGTTAACTTAAACCTCGCCTTAAGATCCGGCTGGTCGAACACCGGGAACGCCGTGCTGGCGTCGCTCGGCACAAACAGCGAGTAGATATACTCCGACCCGTCCTCTTTATCCACATACCGCGTTATCGCCGACCCGCTGGTCAGTATCGGCGAGGTGAAATCCATCTTGATAACGTTCTCGCCCATCACCACCCCGTCGCGGAAGATGAGGTGTTCGTTGTGCTCTTCAAAGGGAGCGCGGACACTCTTGTCCGCATCGCCGGTGCCTCCGGCGAAACTGTCTTTATCGATGGAGGTCTCCAAGCCATCCACGTTCGTTCGCGTCGAAGCGACGCTCATGCCGACAGGAGTGTCCGCGCTCCGACTCGCGCTCCTTCCGTTGATGGATACATTAGAGATCGTCGACTTTTCCTCATGGCCCTTTATGTTTCGCCAGTCGAGAATGATCGGCGGAACGGACCCCGTCTCGACCGCTCCAGTTTCTGACACATTGACCCTTATCTCCATCGTCCCCTTCAGCACCGGCGACATCTTTTCGAGGGTGAGGTTCAGCTTATACCGAACGTCGCTGTAACGCGCGGCGCGCCAGCGAGCAAGCTCAAGTGAGACGCCCGGTTCTATCGGCGGAATATCTGCGGCTGTTTTATTCGTGTTTGCGAGCAGCGGGGACATCGACGTGATCAATAAAAGCAAAACGGCGCGAGCAAGCATAGGAATATTCTACACGTTTTCTGTGCAGCCTATTGCCTGCCCCGCCCCGCGCCGCCCCGCTATCTAGAAATCGAATCGAACGCCGAACCTAAGATCCCGCTGCCGATAGGTTCGGGTCGGCACCAGAAAGTTTTGCCGAGCCAATTGCTGCGACGGCGTCGGGTTCTCGCCGGTGCCGACAAAATCGACATACTCTGACCCAAAGCTGAACACCGCCATGTTCAGCACATTCCCGATCTGAACATTCGGCCGCAGCCGAAAGCGCTCGCCGAACCGCCACTCGCGAGTGATCCCCAGATCAAAGATGAACAGGCTCGGGCCGATGCCCGCATTCCGCGGCAAATTCCCGCCCTTTGAGCCGATCGGCTGCAGGCTGAAACGGGATAACAACTCGGTCGGCTCGCCGCTACCCGGCCGCCGCCAGCGAAGGTCGTCCAGATCGCCGTCGTATCTCACCCGGTCCGTGCTCTGGTCGTTCAGATTGCGGTCCACGCCGTACCCCAGATTGAACCGCCCCGCGCTCCCGTACCGCACGATCGGTGAGAATCTCAGCTTCCCAAGCCAACGCGGCGTTTCGATAGTCCCGGACATCGACAGGCGATGCGTCCGGTCCTGCCGCGCCCGGGCCCACTCTCGGTCGAAATCCGTATCTACCTCTGCATTCGAAGTATTGTTGAGCCCGTCATCCATCGTCCGCGACAGCGTGTACGCAGCCCGCATCGACATACCAAATCCCTTCCCGATCGCTCGGTATCGCCGCCGCACCTCGAGGACAAGTCCGTGATAAAGTGCATTGCCCAAGGACCCGACTCTCGCCATCTCGTCCACCGATGGGTCCGGTCTCAGGTGCTGCAGCGCGGCTCGTGCGATGCCTATCGGGCTCCCCACCGAATTTGACGAAATGCCGTTGCCCGCGTTCGAGTTCGGCCTGATCGTCGATGTGCTGAACGAGTTCAGGTTCACCCAACACGTTACTGTGTTCACCGTGCTGCAGCTCCCCGTTTGCGTGTTCGGGTTCGTCGAAACGCCGCTAGGGTCATTCACCGGCCCGAGATAGAAATTGTACGTCCGTATGTTGCCGTTTACGTTCGTAAAGGTGAACGGATTGGCTAGAAGATATTCGGTAAAATCGGCATATCCTGCCGGCATCACCGGCATGTTTATGTTGTATTCCCGCCACAGGTGAACCGTCTTGTTCCAAGTGTAATTCGCCTCAAATACCCATCGCCGCCCAAGTTCCCGCTCATAGCCGATGTTGAACTGATAGCTCTCCGGTATCTCTATCCCCGGTTCGACCGACCGAAGCGGATTACCGCTGCTCCCTGCGAATCGTGCAAAGCCGAACTCCGGCGAGCACGCCGTCGGGGCATCCACCGGCCCGCAATTAACCGTCGAGATAAACGCCCGAAGGTCCGCCGCCGAGCCGAATCCCGACGGAAACCTCTCCGAGATCGCCGCCAGTATCTGGCTTCGCGGATTCAGCGTGCCCGCACCGGTGGTCGTCGGTATCGTGTTCGTGTCAAATTCCTCGAGCCCCGTGCCCGAGTTCTGAATAAAATCGCCGACCGTCCTCAGCAGAACACGGTTGTAAAATATCCCCGCACCGATCCGGATCACGTCCTCGCCCCGTTTACGCGGGTCCCAGGCGATACCGAATCGCGGACCGAAATTGTCGCTGTCCTCGACCGCGGTCTCCCGCTCATATCGCAGCCCGAGACTCACATTGAGATTCGGCCGAACCCGCACGTGATCGTTAAGAAAGATTCCCCAGTAGGTGTTAGTAACATCCGTCGCCGTCCCGAAATTTTGCCGAAACCGCGTCACATTGTTCGTCGAGTAGTTATAGGCGTTGCTGAAATTAAACGTGCCCGTCCCGTCACCCAATGCATTCGCCCGCGAGTCGACCGATTGAATATCGAACCCGCCCTTTATCGTGTGCCCGCCCGCAACATAGGTCACCGTGTCCTGCACCTGATACCGCACCTCATCACGCCGATCGGCATAGAACTGCAGGCTACTCGACGAAGAGTTCCCCGCGATCAGCGTCTGAGTCCCGTTGGTCACCGGGTTCCGATACCCGATAAGCACTACCGGCTCATTCGGGTTATCAGTTTCATAACTAGGCCGATATGACGACCACTGAAAACGGAATTGGTTGACGGCACGCGGCCCAAATACATGGTTGTTCGTAAAATTCACGGCGTCCGTCACAACATTCTTTGCCTGCAGTGCCTCTTCAAGACGTGTGGTCGCAACCCCCCGCGTCTTGCGATTCTCTCGCCGCCCGAATTGCCAGCCGATCGTGAGATCGTTTTCGCGCGAGATGCGGTGATCGACCCGCGCCGTCAGGATATGGCCCGAGTTCGGCGTCGCGAACTGCTGGGTGAAGTGAGCAACGGTCCCCGTCTCGGCATTGCACGGCGGCGGGCCTCCGCCGGCCTGGTCGCAATATTCATCCCCGCTCGGCGGCGGCAGCGTGAACCGTGGATTCGGCACGACCGGGATATAAGTGTCGATCAGCGTTGTGTCATCCAGCCGCTGATTTTCGTACGAAACAAAAAAGAACGTCCGGTCGCCCGTGTTAACAAGCGGCAGCTTTACCGGCCCGCCCAGCGTGAACCCCGGCGTAATTGCGGTCAGCGGCGGACGAGAGATGCCGCGGCTGTTGTTGTACCAGGAGTTAGCGTTGAAAAGATCATCACGGTAAAAAACAAAGGCCCTGCCTCTTAGCCGTTTCGTGCCCCCGCGTGTTCGAATATTTACCCGCCCGCCCGACGCTCGCCCGTACTCCGAAGAGAACTGGTTCCGCACCACTTGCACTTCCGCCACTGCTTCGAGGGAAGGCTGAAATCTCTCGCGGGCCGAACGGTCGTCGTTGTTGTCGAGCCCGTCGATCGTGATGTTGTTCGAATACGAAGCTCCGCCTGAGATGGAAAAATTGCCCTGTTCAAACGGCGTCGATCGCGGATTCGCATCCTCGTCCTCCGCAAGGTCGGTCGTAGAGAGTGCCTCTTCGCTTACCCCGCCAACCGTCAGAACCAGGTCCAGCGGGTTGCGGTCCAGATTCGGCAGCTCTTCGACTTCCAGGCTCTCAATTGTCGATGCAACGACTACCTGCGTCGTATCGACCGCCGGAATATCGTCCGCGCTTACCTCCGTCTCCGCTCTCACCTCTGCCGGGACAAGAACCACAGGGATCACAACCTCCCGTCCGGAAAGCAGCGATCCGAGTTCCGCCTCCCACATACCGAAGCCGTTCGCCGACGCCCGCAGCACGTAACTCCCCGGCGGCACCTGCAGCATTCGGAATCGACCCTCCCCGTCCGCAACCGCATTACGCTCTGAACCGGTCGCCTGTTCGGTGAGCGTCAACGTCGCACCGCCTACGGGCAAACCGTTCTGGTCGTTGACCGTTCCGACGATCGAGACTTGGTCCAGGTCCTGTGCAAAAGCTGAAAGAGCGGCGGCAAGAACGCACACCGATACGCAAAGGAAGAGCAACCTCGTGTGAGGGCGAAGCATAAAATTGTGTTCTCCAAATGAGGATTTAGGTGTGTCGAATCGCAGGAGAGGAGTTCGACCGCGAACATTCTGCCGTAAGTCGAAACCCTTTGTAAAGACGGGAGGCTAGTTTTCTTCGATCGTCACTTCGACGTGCCGCCGAAACCGCGAAACGGGAATGAGGGATTCAGAGGAATCGCCCGCGTCCGCCCGGCCGATCTCATTAGCGTGGTTGCGCAGATACTCAAAGAATCGCTCAAATTCTTTCTGCATCGCATCCATCTTTTCGCGCATGTTCAGGATGATCTCGACACCCGCGAGATTTACGCCGAGGTCCCGCGTGAGTGAAAGAATTATCTCTAGCCGCTCGAGATCGCTATCTTCGTACAGCCGCGTATTCCCCTCAGACCGCGATGGCTTAAGCAATCCCTCGCGTTCATACATCCGGAGCGTCTGCGGATGTATCTCATACATGTCCGCGACGGCACTGATCGTATAGGTTTTTGCACGCTTTTTCATAGCCCCGCCTTACTCAAGGCCCATTGCTTTTCGTGGGTTCTCTTTATTGAGTTTATCGAATTGCCTCAAGACCTCTTTTGATTCTTCAGAGATCACTCGGGGCAAGGTGATCTTCACCTCAACGAATTGATCGCCGCGAAGCTTTGGGTTCCTCAAACTCGGGAATCCCCGCTCGCGCAGCCTGAACTTCTGCCCCGATTCCGTTCCCGGCGGCACCTTTAACTGAGCACGGCCCTCGACCGTCGGCACCTCGATCTTGGCCCCTAAAGCTGCCTCAGGCACCGTGATCGGCACCGTCACATAAACGTTGTCCCCCTTTCGCACCAGAAACGGGTGCTTTCCGACGTTCGTCAATATGAAAAGGTCACCCGGCTCGGCTCCCAATCGCCCGCCGTGGCCCTTTTTCGGGATCCTCACCCGCGAACCCGTATCGACACCGCCCGGTATGCGGATCTTGACCTGCTCCGTCTTCGGCGTTACCCCCTTCCCATTGCATAACGAGCACGGCGTTCGTCGCCGTCCGGTGCCGCCGCAATCGGGGCACTCCTGCGAAAACTGAAGCCGCCCGCCGGACCGCAGCACTTGGCCCGTACCCTTGCATGTCGAGCACTGAACGACCGGCCCGCCGGTGTCGCCGGCTCCGTTGCAGCGCGAGCATTGCTCGGACCGGTTGACCGTTATATTTGTCGTAAGGCCCTTAAAAGCTTCCTCGAAGCTCAGCGCCAGCGGGATCTCGATGTCCCTGCCCCGCTTCGGCATCGCCCGCGGCGGCTCCGGCTGTGGGCGTGCACCGGCCGCACCTGCTCCTCCGCCGCCGAACAGGTCTGAAAAGATGTCGCGGAAGCTGGACCCGCCGGCTGACCCGCCGCTGGTCGGCTCCCAAGAAAAGCCTGAGAAATCGAACCCCGGCGCACCGCCTGCGCCTCCGCTCGCTGCGCCTGAGGCAAATGGTGAATCAGCGTCAAGGTTGTCGTTGTAATACCCAAAGCGATCAAAGACCTTACGCTTCTTTTCGTCCGAAAGAACGTCGTAGGCCTCCTGGACCTCTTTGAATTTTTCCTCGGCCGTTTTATCGTTGGGATTCACGTCAGGGTGAAATTTGCGCGCCAACTTGCGGTACGCTTTCTTTATCTCGTCACCCTTGGCATCCTTCGCGACGCCGAGGACCTTGTAATAGTCTTTTTTCGCCATTGGGTCGAATTAATTCCAACCGCCGGGGTTGGCCGACGACGCTTCTTTACAAAGAAACGGCAAGCAGTGAGCGATCGTAACCCACTGCTCGCCGCTCACTGCACTCTGCCTATTTCTGCTCTTCGTCGACGTCCACGTACTCGGCATCGATGACATTGTCATCCGAGCCGGTCGTTCCGCCGTCGCCTTCTGCACCGGCTGATGCTGACGAAGCCTGCTCTTCCGTTGCTTCCGTAGCGGCTTCCTCGCCGCCGGCTGCGCCGGCTTGGCTATATAGAACCTCTGCCAGCTTGTGCGACGCGGTTTGCAGCCGCTCATAGGCGTTGTTCATCGCATCGACATCCGAACCGCCAAGTGCGGCCTTCGCCTCAGAGATAGCAGCTTCGATCTCGCCGCCGGCTGCCGCATCGAGCTTGTCCTTGTTCTCGCTGAATGTCTTTTCAACGCTGTAAACAAGGCCGTCCAGACGATTTCGGGCCTCGATCTCGCCCTTCTTCTTTTCGTCCTCGCCGGCATGCGACTCTGCATCCTTCATCATCTTGTCGATCTCTTCCTTCGAAAGTCCGGAAGAGGCAGTGATGGTGATCTTCTGCTCGCGTCCCGTGCCGACGTCCTTGGCCGAAACGTTGACGATGCCGTTGGCATCGATATCAAAGGTCACCTCGACCTGCGGTACGCCGCGCGGTGCCGGCGGAATTCCCACTAGATGAAACTTGCCGAGAGTCTTATTATCCGACGCCATCGGGCGTTCGCCCTGCAGCACGTGGACCTCGACCGAAGTCTGATTATCCGAGGCGGTCGAAAAGATCTCGCTCTTTCGAGTCGGAATCGTCGTGTTCCGCGGGATCATCTGCGTCATCACACCGCCCAGGGTTTCGATGCCCAGCGTCAACGGGGTAACGTCAAGCAGCAGGATGTCGGTCTTTTCACCGCCGAGCACACCCGCCTGAACTGCTGCACCGAGTGCGACCACTTCATCCGGGTTGACCGACTTATTCGGCTCCTTGCCAAAGAACTCCTTGACCATTTCCTGGACCTTCGGAATTCGCGTCGAGCCGCCGACCAGCACGATCTCCTGAATATCCTTCGGCTCGAGGCCGGCATCCTTGATCGCCTGTTCCACCGGGGGCATCAGCCGCTTCAGGATCGGTTCGGCCAGAGCCTCGAACTTCGACCGCGTCAGTTTCATCACCAGGTGCTTCGGTCCCGAGGCATCCGCCGTAATGAATGGCAGGTTGATCTCGGTTTCCATCGCACTCGAAAGCTCGACCTTGGCTTTTTCGGCAGCTTCCTTGAGTCGCTGTAGCGCCATCTTGTCCGCGGTCAGGTCAATGCCCTGGTCCTTCTTAAATTCGTCGATGATCCACTTGATCAGAACTTCGTCGACATCGTCGCCGCCGAGGTGCGTGTCGCCGTTGGTCGATTTGACCTCGACAACGCCTTCGCCGACCTCGAGCACTGAAATATCAAAGGTGCCGCCGCCAAAGTCGAACACCGCGATCGTCTCGTCTTTCTTCTTATCCAGCCCATAAGCCAACGCGGCCGCGGTCGGCTCGTTGACGATACGCAGCACTTCGAGCCCGGCGATCTTACCGGCATCCTTCGTTGCCTGCCGCTGGGCGTCGTTGAAATATGCGGGAACAGTGATCACGGCTTTCTCCACCTTCGAGCCGAGGTAATCCTCAGCCGACTGCTTCAGCTTCTGAAGCACCATCGCCGCGATCTCGGGCGGACTGTATTGCTTCCCGTCCGCGTTTATCCGCACGTCGCCGTTAGAGGCTTTCTCCACCTTGTACGGCACCTGCTTGACCTCGCCTTGGACCTCGTCAAACTTACGGCCCATAAATCGCTTGATCGAATACAATGTGTTTTCCGGGTTCGTTACCGCTTGGCGTTTTGCCACCTGGCCGACGAGCCGGTTGCCGTCCTTTGTAAACGCGACAACGGACGGTGTCGTCCGTCCTCCCTCGGCGTTCGTGATCACGACCGGTTCCCCGCCTTCCATAACGGCAACGACCGAATTCGTCGTCCCCAGATCGATACCTATGATTTTGCTCATTCTTCTATCTCCAATTGTCCAAAATAACCGCTCTTATGTATAAAAATTCGTTTCCTAGTTGAGCCTTATACGAATATAAAGGTTGAGTGTGTCATTGTCAACTTTATTTTCACTTGCGCCTGAACGAAAAAAAGGCCGTTGAGGTTCGCTCCTCAACGGCCATATTCCTATTGCTATCAGGCTGTTACCTTACGTACGAACTCGGCACCGGCACGTCGCCGCTCAGTCCGAAACTATAGATCTCGGTTCCGGATGTCGAGCCTTGAATAAACCATGTACCGTTCGCCGGGCGGAATACCGCCGCATCGCCGCTGCCATCCCCGTCATAGTCGCCCGGGACCGGAATGTCGCCATTAACTCCAAACGGAAATGAGTAATAGCTCTGATCCTCTGAGCGGAGGACCCACCAGGTTCCGTCGGCAGGCCTGAATACCGCGACATCTGCCTTCCCGTCGCCGGTGTAATCCGCCGGCACTGCCTTATCGGCCGGGCCGCCGAATACCGTAGCGAGCAATCCGAGCGAGCTGCGGTTTACCCACCACTCTCCTCCGCTTACGCCGTTGCGGCGGTATATTCCGATATCGTCGATGCCGTCCCCGTCGTAATCCGAAATTATCGGTTCGTCACCCGGTCCGCCAAACTGTACGATCTGTACCTGGTTATCGCTGGACCGATAAATGAACCACTCACCGGACGAGTCGCGAAACACCGCCGGATCACTCTTTCCATCGCCATCATAGTCGCCGGGGACCGGCGTGTCTCCATTCGCACCGAACGGGAATGAGTAAAAGCTGAAATCTTCACTTCTTAAGATGTACCAGGTTCCGGTCCCCGGCCTGAAGAAAGCGACGTCCATCCTCCCGTCACCCGTGAAATCGCTCGGGGCCATCACGTCTGTCTCTGATCCGAACTGCACCGCCGCATTGCTGCCGTTCGACGAGTTTAGCCACCACCACTCCGAACCGCCTCCTCCACCGATCGGGCGAAAGATCGACACATCCGTCCGGCGGTCACCATCGAAATCGAAGCTGGGCCTTTGAAATATCAGGTCTGACGGCGTTCGCTCAAAAGCCCCGATGTCCGGCAAGGCGGTGCCGTTCCCGTCTCCGTCGACCGGCCGAGCAACGCCCCGCTGGTCCGTTGCGAGAAACTCTTTCGGGTCACCGGCATCGATTGCCGGCGAGCCGGGCAAGAGGGCGAGCGTCTTCAAGAAACTGCCGTTCTCGAGCGGCCGGCTATAGAGCAAGGGGTTCACTCCGATCTGATTCCCGGTCGTATCGCCCTCGATGACCGTATTGCCGACGAGGGTGCCGAAGATGTTGTAGCCAAGGGATTCGAGTTCGCCAAGGTTGCGGTCCTGAGCGCGGAGATCCATATCAGTTCCGATCGCGTTGGAGTTCTTGGCAACTATCGAATTCCGAAATGAGATCACAGTATCGCCCCACGTTGAATTGATACCGACGGGCAGAGAGCCGGTCGTGTCCTTGTTCGTATTGTAGGCGATGGTCGAATTTTCGAACGAGAAATGACCAAATTCTAGCTGCAATGCGGCAGTGTTACCCGACACCCCGCTGTTGTTGTTGGCGACGGTCACATTTCTGAAAATGAACTGTGTCAAGTGGTGCGAAAGTCTCATTACCATGCCGTTGTTGCCGCCAACGTTTCTGACGAATGCCACGTTCTCGAGAACGATCGGGGAGGTGGGCGTGCCGTTTCCGCAACAGGTGAAGCCGGCTCCGCCCAAGCCGCCGGCGACATTTTCTTCAAAGAGCGTGTTGGTGATCGTCACGGCCACGCACGCTCCTCCGCCGCCGCCGCAAGAGATAGCAGCGCCGCCGTTTGCCGTGTTTCGGCGAAAAATGGAATTATTGACGTACAGCTCGACAAGTCCGTGTGCAACCTGGATCCCGCCGCCCGCAGCACCGCTGTTTGTTGTATTGTCGCGGATCACAACGCCCGAAATATTCAGAATGACGCGGAGATCGGTGCCGGTGTCGTTTACTCTAATACCGCCGCCGCCGGCATTGCCGTCTTTGATCGTCAAATTGTTGATCGTTACTGTTACTGCCGGTGTATTCTCTGCTCTGATCAAGAAGCTGCGGGATTTGTTGTTGGCGGAAATGCTCAACAGTTCGGCACCCGGTCCGTTAATCGTCAGGTTGCTGTCTAGGATAGTTATTTGACCGCTGGTCAGAGTGATCGTCTGCGGTGTGCTGAATACTCCCGCGTCGAACTGAATTATATCCGCATCCGGTGTCGCATTGGCATCGAGGATCGCCTGCCGCAAACTGCCGACACCACTGTCATTTGTGTTAGTGACCGTAAATGTCGTCGCAGCTGCAGAGGATACTGCTATCAACGTTACAAGGGTGGTCAATATCGTTATTGTGAGGTTGCGTCGTTTCACTCTTCGCATCATGTTCTCCTTCTAGAATGGCCGAAATTTGTAATCCTTATCGGTATGTGTGCGAGATGCGGTTCGAAAACGCCATTTAGAGTTAGATTTTTTTTCGAGACATACGTAAGTGTGGTGTCGGGCAAGAGCCCCGAAGGGCAAGGCTCGTCTTGCGCGGCTTCTCTGTTTCTGACAAAATCGTTGCGTTTACAGAGGATATTAAGAAGTGCGAGCAGCCTCATACGTACGATTCGCACAGCAAGCCCACAAGCCGTTTACCCATGCCCGATCAAGCCCCGTCAGAGATAACCCGAATACTGCGAAGCTGGAATGAAGGTTCCGAGGATGCCGAAGAACGGCTGATGCCGTTTGTGTATGACGAACTCAAACGTCAGGCCCGCAGCCTAATGTCGCGCGAACGCAACGACCATACGTTACAAGCGACGGCGCTCGTTCACGAAGCATTCCTTCGGATAAGCAAACAGACCGGGCTTGTTTGGAGGGACCAGAGCCATTTCTACGGCATCGCCTCTCACTTGATGCGGCAGATCCTGGTCGACCATGCCCGTACGCGGGCTGCCGCCAAAAGGGGAAGCAGTCCTATCCACTTTTCGATCGACGACGTTCAGTTGCCGGCCGATCAACGGGCGCATTCTATATTGGCATTGGATGAGGCTCTCGAACGCCTTGCCGATATAAACAGCGAGCAATCGAAGATCGTTGAGATGCGTTTTTTCGGCGGTTTGAGCAACGACGAGATAGCCGACGCGTTGGGCATAAGCCTTCGATCAGTGGTTCGAAAATGGGGCGCCGCCCGGCTCTGGCTTTATCGAGAGTTGACTCAATAGAGCTCCGGCGGAGGCTTTTGGCTCAGTTCGACTCCCTTTTGCACATATCGTTGTGGATATGTGGCGATAAACTTCATGGCCGAGATCAATCTGAACAAAGTCGATGAGATACTTGAACACTTAGTGGGCCTTTCGCCGTCAGAGCGGGAGCGGTTTTTGGCAAACTCGTCGATTAAGCAAGAAGTCAAGAACGAAGTCCGAGATCTCCTAGGCCGTGAGGCCGAAGCTGCGGCCTCTTTCGACCTTACCGCGCTTGATTTTTCGTGCGACTTTTTTGAACCGGATTCAGGAAACGCGATCGGCCAATCGGTCGATATCTATAAGATCACCCGGGAATTAGGATCAGGCGGCATGGGCGCCGTGTTTTTGGCGGAGAGGCAAGACGGTAAGCTCGAACAGACGGTCGCGCTCAAGCTACTTAAGCGTGAATTGAACACGGCATCGCTCCGGACACGGTTTAGAATTGAACGCGAGATCCTCGGCAGCCTCGAGCACCCTTCCATCGCCAGGCTGCTCAACGCCGGGACATCCGACGACGGCATTCCGTTTCTTGCGATCGAGTTTGTCGATGGTGTACCGATCGACGAGTTTTGTGACACGCATTCACTCCCACTGGAAGAGCGGCTTAAATTGTTCATAACCGTCTGCGACGCCGTTGCCTTCGCTCATCGCAACCTTGTCGTTCACCGAGACCTAAAGCCGTCCAACATTTTGGTCGACAAGAACGGCGTCCCAAAGCTGTTGGATTTCGGCATTTCAAAATTCTTGGGCGACGAGTCCGACGACAATTCCACAGCAGTTACCCGAATGGGCGTTATGACCCCTTCATATGCCTCGCCTGAACAGTTAACAAAGGAGAGCGTGACGACCGCCACCGATATCTATTCGCTGGGCGTGGTCCTTTACGAACTTGTTGCTGGAGTCCGCCCTTTCGCCCCGCTTGAGAATGATCTGAAGGCCATTCAAGGTGCGGTCATTCATGAGGCCCCGCCCCTGCCGTCGATGGCTGCCCGCGGAACGAGACCGGCGTCGCGTGATACGCGCGGTCCTGCGGCGACCGACAGCTCTGGCCTGTCAACAAATTACTCCGGCTCGTCTGAGACCGGGCCGTCGGTCCGACCGGTGAAATGGCAGCAGCTCAAGGGCGACCTCGACACCATCATCCTCAAGGCGCTAAAGAAAGAACCGGGCCGCAGATACTCCAGTGTGGAGGCCTTTGCCGATGACATCGATCGCTATCTCAAGGGACTTCCGGTGCTGGCCCGTCCGGACACCTTGTTTTACCGGACCAGAAAATTCTTTGGGCGTAATGCTCTCCCGGCCGGTGCGGCATTAATTCTGCTGATCGCGATCCTCGTCGGGCTTGGAACCACACTTTGGCAGGCTCGGCAAACCGCTCTCGAAGCAGAAAGAGCAAGGTCGGAGGCGGCTAAGAAAAAGGAGGCCCTGGATTTTGTCGGCAGCATACTCAATTTTGCCAATCCGTTCTGGCACTCCCCAAATCCCGAGCGAAAACGCCAGGCAACAATAGTTGAGGCGATGGAGTTGGCGGCCCAAAATGCCCAGAGCAAGCTGGCAGACAAGCCGGAAGTGCAAGCAGAGATCTTTTTTATCCTGGGAAAGGCATTTCAAGGCACCGGCGATTATGAACGTTCGGGAAAACTGATACTGCAGGCCATTCAGAATTACGACTCGCTCTACGGAACCGACAATCTTCGCTCCATGCAGTTTCGAGGCCATTTAGGCAATCAACTATTCCTTCAGACACGATTTAAAGAGGCAAGGGTTCAATATCAGACAGCGGTAGATTTCTTGCGTCCTAGGGTGGCCGTCGACGGCGAAACTAAAGTGTTTCTCGCTGGTGCACTCACCGGGCTCGGCAACATGGAACGGCTGGAGGGAAACTTTGACCGGGCGATCGAGCTGGATAAAGAGGCCCTTGCGTTGGCGGCGGATTTTCAGGGCGATGACCGGCGCATGGTTCCGATATTGCTTGGAAATTTAGGCACTACTTATCGCAATACCGGCGAACTGGAAACGGCTCAAAAATATTTTAACCAGGCTTTGGACGAGATCGGATCGCGCGGGTCGGTCGAGAACCCCGATGGTGCAAACTTTTTTCGGGAATTGGGCCTGATAGCCTATTTGAAAGGTGATCTCGATGAAGCAAGGGAAAGATTAACGCGATCGTTCGAGATCGCGAATGCAAGCCTTGGCGATCGTAATATCTACACACTCGATATAGCTAATCATTTGGCGAGGGTTCATATCGAGGAGAAAAACTTTGAGCAGGCCGAGCAATTGCTCATTAAGGCCGAAACCATCCAAAATGAGTTACAGCCGAACGGCAGCTATCTTACTGCCGTAACCCGTTCGATCAGAGGTGAGCTTTATACCCGGCGGGGCGACCTCGCCAAGGGAGAGCGGGAACTCCGGGCAGCCCATGAATATCTGGCCTCGAACAAAGCTTCCGACACCCAACTAGCAGACGTCCGTTCCTTGTTGGGGAAAAACCTCGCGGCACAGCGAAAGTATGGCGAGGCTCGTGAGAATCTTAACTTTGCGTTTCAAACTTTCACTCGAACGAAAGGATCAGATCACCCCGAGACCCTGTCGATCGGGAAGGCGATCGCCGACCTGCCCCCGATGCCTAGCTCCTGAACTGCGACATAGAATTTGAACCTCCGCCTGCTACGGTTATCTGCTCAGAATCAATTAAATCTTGATAGCTCCCGCAAAACAGCCTAGAATTTAAGGACGCGTCCACACTCTCGGCACTCTATGGAAGGAACACCCGACGGATCGGTGGCAGGGCCGCAGTCTCACGAAGCACCGGATGACTTCGCCCTAAGATTGGGCGAAGTGGCGGATAACATCCCCGCGCTCATTTCTTACATCGATGCAGGCCTTTATTACCGGTATGTGAACCGCACATATACCGAATGGTTTCTTACTGAAAAAGAGAACGTTATCGGGAAGCACATGCAGGTGGTGCTGGGCGATAACGCTTATTCAAGCCTTCTCCCAGAACTTAGCCGGGTGCTTGCCGGCGAGACGATCACCTTCGAAAAATTCCTCGCATACCGCCACGGCGGCCCTCGGAACGTCCTGGTCACTTATATTCCGGACCGGCAAAACGGAAACATCCGCGGCTTTTTCGCAGTCGTTCTTGATCTTTCCGATCGAAAGCCTGTTGACACTGCGCTACTCGAAAACTTCATCATCCAGGCGATGGCACTCAGCTCCGGTAAGCTCGGGGTCTTTGAGTGTGACCTCGCCACCGACACGGTCTGGTGGAGCTCAGAACAGGAAGAGATCTTCGGCCTCGCACCCGGTGAGTTCGGAGGCACCGAGGCAGATTTCTATTCGTACGTTTACGAGGACGACCGCGAACGCCTTTGGGACGAGGTCAATTCGGCTATTAAAGAACGCCGGCCGTATGAGATCCAGTTTCGGATCAAACGACGTGACGGACAATTACGGTGGCTAAAAGCCAGGGCCGAGGCCGTTTATTCAGAGTCCGGCGAAGCGGTCCGGTTATACGGCACATCGGTCGATATCACTGCCGACAAGGAACGGGAGATCGCAGTTCGCCAAAGCGAGGCAAATCTCCGGGACTTTTTCGAGAGTGCCACGGTGGCTATGCACTGGGTCGATACCGACGGGGTCATAATCTGGGCGAACAAGGCCGAGCTGGATATGCTCGGATATACAAAGGATGAATTCGTCGGACACTCTGTCAGAGATTTTCACATCGACCCGTCAGAAATCGACGATGTTTTTGCCGCGTTGCAGCGGGGCGAGATCGTAGCGGAAAAAGAGCTCCGCCTTCGTCACAAGGATGGCCGGACTTGTTATGGGCTCGTCAATGCGAGCGGACATTGGGAAGAAGGCAAGCTGGTGCACACCCGATGCTTCACACGGGATATTACGAATCAGAAGCTCGCCGACCGAAAGCTGAGAGAAAGCGAAGAGCGTTTCCGGCTTGCACTATCCAGCGGGGCCGTAACCGTCTACGAACAGGACCGCGACCTCCGCTACAAATGGGTCTACCCTCTCTCGCCGTATCCGCAGGACATCATCGGCAAGACCGATCGGGAACTTTCCCCCGGCCCGGATGCAGATCTGCGCACCGAATTAAAACAGCGTGTCCTTGAGACAGGTAAGAATATTCGACGGGATATACGTGCGTCGGTAAGAGGTGAGCAGAGGTCCTATGACCTGTTGATCGAACCTCGGCTTTCGGCAGATGGTGAGGTCATCGGGATCGTAGGAACGGCTCTCGATATCACCCAGCAAAAGAAAGCCGCTGCCGAGCTTGCGGAAACTGTCCGCCGCCAATCCGCGCTTTACCATTTATCCGACCGTCTGAACCGCGCCGCCGGGCTTAATGAGATCTACGAAGGGGCGATCGATGCCATCCTTGAGGCCCTGGGCTGCGACCGCGTTTCAATCCTCCTCTACGATGATAGCAACGTAATGCGTTTCGTCGGCTGGAAGGGTATTTCGGACGGTTATCGTTCCGCCACCGAGGGTCATTCGCCATGGACTCCGGACACGGTCGACCCGGAACCGATCGCGGTCAACGATCTCGCTAACGAAGAGATGGAAGCTGGGCTTAAGGGGACGATCCTTGCGGAAGGGATCCGGGCCCTCTGTTTCATTCCCCTAGTCTCAAACGGCCGGCTTATCGGCAAGTTCATGATCTATTTCGATGAGCCTCACGAGTTCACGGAATCTGAGATCAACCTGTCCCTAACTATCTCCCGCCAACTGTCCTTTGGTATCGCACGGCAGCGCGCAGATTCCGAGATCCGTGAAAGCGAATCGCGTTTCCGAAATGTTGCTGACGCTGCCCCCGTCCTCATCTGGCAATCCGACGTTTTAGGGAACTGCACCTGGGTCAACAAGCCTTGGCTCGAATTTACCGGTCAGCAGATCGATGAGGTTACGGGTGATGGTTGGGCCGAACTTATCCATCCCGAGGATCGTGACCGCGCCGTTGCCACTTTTGTCGACAGCCGAAACGCCCGTAAGGAATTTTGGATGGAGTATCGACTGCTCCGGCATGATGGCGAATACCGTTGGCTTCTTGATCATGGCGTCCCGCGTTTTACCGAGTCCTCTGAATTCGTCGGATACATCGGCTCCTGCATCGATATCACTGAACGTCTCGACATAGAACGCGAACTCCGAGCTTCGGAGGAGCGCTATCGCGGTATCGTTGACCAAACAGTTGCGGGCGTTGCCGAGATAGCTCTCGATAACACATTCGTCACCGTTAATGATCGGTTCTGCGAGATCGTCGGATACACCCCCCGGGAATTGCTCAGCGGGATGAAGAAATCCGACCTCATTCACCCCGACGACCTCGAAACCAGTACGGCGAAGATAGCGGAACTGCATCGAACCGGCCTGCCGTTCGAAATGGAAAAGCGCTATCTCACCAAAGACTGCAAGGTCGTTTGGGTGAACAACAGCGTCTCTGCCGTCCGCGATGCAGAGGGCCGGCCTATTTCCGTGGCGATCGTTGTTATTGACATCACTGTCAGGAAAGAGGCCGAGGCCGCACTTCGCGAATCCGAAGAGCGCTTCGCCAAGGCGTTCAGTGCGAGCCCGCTCATCTTTACGCTTGCATCTCTCGTCGACGGCCGCCTTGTCGAGGTAAATGAGGCATTTACCGCGATCACCGGTTATGCCCGTGAAGAGGCGATCGGCCGTACGACCGCCGACCTCGGACTGTGGGCGGACGCAGCTGACCGCGACGATGAACTTCGGCAGCTCCATTCCTTCGGACGCGTCCACAATCGCGAATACCGCTTCCGTACACGCGAGGGCGATGAGGTTATCGGCCTGCTTTCAGCCGAGCGTGTCGAGATCGGCGGCGAGCCGTTCGCGCTTACCGTCATCCAGGACATCACGGAGCGAAAACGCGAAGAGGTCAACCGTGAGTTTCTGCTCCAGATCGGTGAGGCGATCCGCGCGTCCACCGAGGTGACCGTTCTGATGGAGACCGTTCTCAAACTGCTCGGCAGCCATATCAAGGCGGATCGCTGTTTTTTCGGAGAAGTGGACCTCGACGCCGAAGTCGCGTTTGTCGAGCATGAATTCCGCAGCGACCCCGATGCCCGCAGTTATTGCGGTGCACACGCTCTGAGCGAGTTCTCCCCGTCGACACGCTCTATCGTCGAGGCGGGCGACACGGTTCGGGTTGATAATGTCGACCTCGACGAAAGGCTCCGCGGTGACCGGCAGAATTATCAGTCTCGCGGAGTGGGGGCCTACATTTCCACGCCGCTGATGCGGTCCGGCCGGCTCGCTGCAACACTCTGGGTAAACAAGAGCGGCCCTTATCACTGGAGCGATTGGGAGGCCGACCTTGTGCGGGCCGTGGCCGAGCGCACTTGGCTCGCCGTCGAAAAACTGCGTTCCGAGGCCCATCTTCGGGAAAGTGAGGCCCGCTTTCGTGATCTTGCCAACGCCATGCCCCAGCTGGTGTGGACCGCCGACCCGGACGGCAAGGTCGATTACTACAACTCATCCGCCGCCAAATATGGCAATTTGGCGCAGAGCGCCGCTGACGGCGAGTGGAACTGGCAGGTCATAGTTCATCCCGACGATCGCGATCTGACGACCGGCCTTTGGTCAGAGGCTCAATCCTCGGGCTTCTACGAATGTGAGCACCGGATCAGGATGAAGGACGGCTCTTTTCGCTGGCATCTCAGCCGTGCAACGGCTGTCCGCGATCCAAAGGATGAGAGTGTAGTCAAATGGTTTGGCACAGCCACCGATATTCACGACCAAAAGACCGCCCAGGAAGCGGTCAATCGCGCTGAACGCCAGGCGGCTCAGGAATATCGGGCCCTCCTCTCCCGGATAGTGCCGCTTGCCCAAACCCTCGGGACGTCACGGGATCTGATCTCGATCTACCGCAGCCTTAGAGAGTTTGTGTCCACCTCGATGCCCTGCTCGGGCTTTTTCATCTCGTTCTACGATCCAGCTGCTTCGACTCGCGTTGCGGCCTATGCCTGGGGCGAGGACGGCGAGGTGAATGTCGCCTCGCTTCCTTCGATGCCGCTGACCAGGGACGGAGGGCCGAACGCCCAGGCCGTGTTCGGACGAAAGCCCGTCGTCACGCGCGATTATATGAAGGTGATGAGCGACAGGCCGCACCTCGTGATAGGGACCGGTGGCGGCGATCCGCAATCCTCGCTGTGCGTGCCGATGATCGTCATGAACAAATTGATCGGGACGATAGAGGTCCAATCTTCCCTGGCCGACGCATTCACCGAAGAGCATGTCGTCGCCCTCGAAATGGTTGCGAACCTGGCTGCGGCCGCGATCGAAAACGTCCGGATAATAGAGATCGAGGCGGCAGCCCGTCAGGCAGCCGAGGCCGCGAACCAGATGAAGGATGAGTTCCTCTCCGTCCTTTCCCATGAATTGCGTACACCGCTAAATTCGATGCTCGGCTGGATCCGAATGCTCAGGACCGGAATGCTCGAGGGCGAGCATGTCGATAAGGCAATGGAGGTCATCGAGCGTAACACGCATCAGCAGAGCGGCCTGATCGAGGATCTCCTTGACGTTTCGCGGATCATCTCGGGCAAAATGCGGATCGAGCCCGAACCGACCGATCTCCGGCCGATCGTACAGGAAGGCGTCGAGGCCCATCGGCCGATCGCCATTGCTAAAGAGATCGATCTGCAATATTCGGCTGCAGACAAGCCGATGATCGTCGAGGTCGACCCGCTGCGGCTGCAACAGGTCGTCTCAAACCTTGTCCAGAATGCCATCAAATTTTCGTCAAAGGGCGGGGCAATAAATGTCTTGCTCGAATCGGACTCGTCGGGCGGCGCAATAATACGGGTAAGAGATAACGGCATCGGGATCGAACCCGAGTTCCTCCCTCACATTTTCGATCGATTCCGTCAAGCCGATGCCTCCGCAAAACGAAGCTTTGCCGGCCTCGGCCTCGGGCTTACGATCGTCCGGAAGATCGTCGAGCTTCACGGCGGCACCATTACAGCCGATAGCAGCGGAGCCGATCTCGGGGCCGAGTTCACCGTAAGGCTTCCCGGGGCTGTCTCTCGCCTCGCGCCGCCCTCAAAAACGTCTGCCGCTGCAGAGCCGGATTCTCTGAACGGGATTTCGGGCAAGCGTATTCTGTTGGTCGATGACGATCCCGACAGCCTCGTCCCGCTAAAACTGATGCTCGAGCAAAAAAAGGCGGTCGCCGAACCGGTCGATTCGGCCCATAAGGCATTGGAACGTCTTGTCGCCTCCGAGTTTGACGTGCTCGTCAGTGATATCGGAATGCCGGAAATGGATGGCCTCGATCTCATCAAAGCCGTTCGTAGCCTTGCCGACCCATCTGCGGCAGGTCTTCCCGCGATCGCCATCACCGCTTACGCTTCAAGCGAAAACCGGCGCGATGTTCTCGACGCCGGTTATCATGCTCATCTCGCGAAACCTATCGATTTCGACGAACTGGTTAAAACGATCGAGTCGGTTCTCGACCGTAACGGCCGCTAAGGTTTACCCTTCCCTTGGCCTTGGCCTTGACCTTGTCCCTTGCCCTGGCCCTTGCCTTGGTTCTTGTCCGGTCCCGGACCGTCAGGCTTCCCTTTCCCCGGTTCATTTCCTTTACCCGGATTACCGCGTCCTTTGTCATCCGGCCCCGTCCCACGCTGCGCATCGCGGTCTGGGTCGCTCTTTGGCCCCGGCCCTTGCGGTCCCACGCCGCTGTTGTTTCCCGGCCCGCGGTTCGGGTTCTGCATCGCCTGTCCCGGGCGGCACTATTCCGCTTTCGGCGCCTTGATCATCACGAGCAGCATCTTAAACCGGGTCACCGCGTCTACAGCATGCGGAATTGTCGCCGGCAGCACGATCGAATCGCCCGCCTTTAACTGATATGTGTTCTCCGCGATTCTTATCGCCGCCTCACCCTCCACCAGCGTAAGAAACGCGTCGTATGGCGTCGCATGTTCGCTGAGCCCCTCTCCCTCGTCAAAGGCGAACAACGTTATCGTCCCGCCCGCGTTCTTGAGCATTACACGGCTGACGACTGAGGCTTCTTGATATTCGAGAGCCCCGGCGAGGTTAACTATCTTGTCATCTTTTTCGTTTACCATGCTCCTAGGTTAGCATGCGGTGAGTATGCGGCGGGTCAACGTTCGGCACGTTCCTTGTTCATCTCCTGTTCCTTCATCAACCCCGCAACCTGGAAGATGTAGTGGATTCCGGAGGCGGCCGCGAGCAGAACAACGATAAAGTAAACGGTCGGTAAATAGAATGAATAGCCCGTCACCGCCGCGATCAGCACAAGCGTAACTGCCAGCACTTGAACGAAGGTCGAAAGCTTACCCAGCCACGACGGCCGAAAACCGCGGAACCCCGTGATGATGTTGATCGCCGCGGCGACCGTAACGATAAGCACATCGCGCCCGATCACCGCCGCCGTTACCCAAAAGGGGATCGGCAGAAACCTGACCGGTTCCAGCACGCCCGGCAGCGAAAGCACGATAAACGCCGTCGTCATCAAGAGTTTATCGGCTATCGGGTCGATTATCGTCCCAAGCTCAGATTCCTGTTTGAACCGACGCGCTAAAAAACCGTCAACGCCGTCGCTGATCCCGGCAATGACAAACACCACCAACGCGATCCGGCTGTTTCCGTAAAAAAGCAGGCTGGCAAACACAGGGATGAGTGCCATTCGTAAGAAGGTAAGAAGATTGGGGATGGTCAGGATCATTGCCGCGTTCAGCCCGCGCGCAGCTCAAGCAGCGAGATCTCGGGAGGACACTGGTAACGCACCGGCAAAACGACCGTGCCGATGCCTCGGGTAATGTATATGTGCGAACCGCGTCTGGAGTGCAGCCCTGCCGAAAGCCGCCGTTTCGGCAAAATTCGCTTCTCCGGATTCCGCACCTTCACCTGGCCGCCGTGGGTATGGCCGCTCAGTGTCAGGTCGACTCCGTATCGCACGGCTTTTCTGAAAATGATCGGGTTATGCGCGAGCAACAGCTTCATCTCGTCCGGAAAAGCCCCCTTCATCGCTGCCGGAAGATCGGTCCGGCCGACCATATGGTCATCCACTCCCGCCAGCCAAAACGCCGCACCACGAGCTTCAAATCGAAACCCCTCGTTGACCAGCACGTTTATTCCGTTCGCACTTAGCTCGCCCGAAACCGTTCCCGGGTCGGTCCAGTGATCGTGATTCCCAAGACATGCATGAGTGCCGAATTCCGCTTCCAGCGTGCCCAACACTTCGGCGACCGGCCCGATGTAGTCCGGCTCGTGCGAAACATAGTCGCCCGTCAGCACGAACATATCCGGCCGCAAACGATTGGCGACCTTTACCGCGCGCGAAATGTGGTCAAGGCTCGTAAATGGGCTGTGGTGTATGTCGGAAAGGTGGATGATGCGAAAGCCGTCAAGCTTTTTCGGCAGCCGCTCGAGCGTGATCCGGACGTGCTCGAGCGAAAGGCTGTTTGCCTCGTCGATCGCGTATTTCGCGATCTTCGACATATTGCCCGCCAGTTCTCGCAACGGGCGATCCGCGGCCAACATCGTGTTGATCCGCTCAGAAAACCTCGCCCTTGTTGCTTTGGCTGCTCCCATGCTTGTAATTCCGCGATTATATAGCGTCGGGGGCCCTCGTCAAAACGTGCACGGCCCGGGCCTTAGGTCCGCACCTTAAGAAACTTGCGTTTGCCGACCTGTATCAATATCGCGTCAGTTGAGACGTCGATCTCGGCGGCAGAGTTCGTTGCTTTTTCTCCGTCAATCTTTACCCCGCCCTGCTCGATCAATCGCTTCGCTTCGCCCTTCGAACCCGCCATCCCCGTCGTAGTGAGGAGGTCGGGCAGCCGATATGTGCCCGCCGTAACGGACATTTCTTCGATATCGTCCGGTATCTCTTTCTTAACAAAACGCTTATTGAATTCCTGCTCGGCCTCATCTGCTGCCGCCGCCGAATGAAAGTCTTTGATTATCAGTTTCGCCAGCGCGACCTTTGCATTGCGCGGATTCTCTTTCCCGCTCTCACACCGCGCCCTCAACGCAGAAATGTCGTCCGGTGCCTCATCAGTCAATAGCTCATAATATCGCCACATCAGCTCGTCAGAGACCGACATCACCTTTCCGAACATCTCGTCCGCCGGCTCGTCGATGCCGATGTAATTGTTCAGCGACTTCGACATCTTCTGAACGCCATCCAGCCCCTCGAGCAGCGGCGTGGTGATCACGACCTGCGGCTCCTGGTCAAATTCCCGCTGCAGGCTGCGGCCCATCAATAGGTTAAATTTCTGGTCCGTGCCACCCAACTCAACGTCTGAATGGAGAGCGACCGAATCATACCCCTGCACCAGCGGATAGAGCAGTTCGTGCAGCGAGATCGGTTTTTCCTCCTCCATCCGCTTCGTGAAATCGTCGCGCTCGAGGATCTGCTTGACCGTCGTCTTGGCGCATAACCGCACAAAATCCGCCGCCGTGAACTTGTCCATCCATTCGCCGTTGAATCGCAACTCCGTCTTTTCCGGGTCCAGCAGCTTGAACATCTGAGCCTTGTACGTCTCGGCATTGGCGGCCACTTCCTCACGCGAAAGCGGCGGCCGAGTCACGTTCTTTCCCGAAGGGTCGCCGATCATCCCCGTAAAGTCGCCGATCAGAAAGATCACCGTGTGCCCAAGTTCCTGAAAGGCCTTCAGCTTCCTGATCACCACCGTGTGCCCAACATGGATATCGGGCGCCGTCGGATCAAGCCCGAGCTTTACACGCAGCGGCACGCCTGTCTTCGCCGACCGCTCAAGCTTGGCCTTCAGGTCCTCCTCACGGATAAAGTCAACGGTGCCTTTTTTTAGGTATGAGAGCTGTTCGTCAATGGTCATATGGTAAAAGCCGTAATTATAGCTTACGGCTTATCAAGAATGCATCGACGCGAAGATTTTTTTCGAATAACGGCGAGGGCGTTTATATGAGCAGGATCACAGGTCAGCTTCCTTTGCAGATAACGAGATCGTGCCGCCCCGGACCAGTCCCATAAATCCCTTGCCGTCTGCGTCAAACGAAACAGGATAGACATCCATCGCGCCCGAAATGCCGAGATCGATTCGATAGAACCAAACCTCTCTGTTTTCGATAGTCTTCTTGAAATCAGGCTCTCCTAGAGAATTGAGCGCAACCTCGCGGTCTGATACGTCTGCCTTGCACTTCTTAGATTTGTTGCAGTGCATATCACGTATCATCCGGCCGCGTTCGATCGCGTCACCGCTTTTCCATTCGGCCGCCGAGTACGGTTGGGGTGAATAGTCGCGCCAGGGCTTGCGCATCCCCATACACCCGAGAGTGATGAAAGCAATCATTGAGATCGCTAAAAGCAGTCCCGGAACGCTACGCAGTTGTGAGTTTTTCATTAATTGTTCTCCCGGTTTTCAGACGCTTGCGAGGGTCAAAGTTTGCGGAACATTATGTACGCATCGACGAAGCCCAGGGTTCTGTGGCGAAAGGCATTGGGGATCGTACCGATGATCCGCATTCCGATACTTTCCCACAGCCGGACCGCCGCGGTGTTGCTCGCCACGACAAAGTTGAACTGCATCGCCTTGTATCCCAGTCCGCGGGCCTCATCCAGCGAATGCTCTGCCATCCGCCTGCCGATCCCCTTGCCGTGAGCCGCCGGCGAGACCATATACGCCGCGTTGCAAACATGATCGCCGAGCCCCGGCTGATTCGCTTTGATCCAATACGTTCCGACTATCTCGCCGCCCTCTTCGGCGACAAATACCGACTTTTCCGGTGCGAACCAATATTCGAGCATCGCCTCCCTCGGCGTCCCCGGCTCGAAAACATACGTGTCCCCACCAGCGATCACCGCCTCGATGATCCCCCAAACCGCCTCCTTGTCATCGGCAGTAGCAACTCGGATCATTACTTTAATCTGTTCGGCTCAACCCTCGCACGGTGGATGGCTTTGGTTATCACTTATCACATAAGACCTTTCACTTATTCCGAAAGCATCGCTTGCCGGCTCACGTCGGTTCAGATCCTGAAGGTCACCGGACAACTTCCTAACGAGTCCCAACCAGCCCCTGAACGGACTGTATAAGCTTCTCGGTGTCGTACCCGATCCCGTTCTTAAAAACGATCTCTACGTTATTGATATCGCTTATTTTTGTGGCGGGATCGCCCTTGACGATCACCAGGTCTGCCGCTTTTCCCGCGGCGATCGAGCCGATCCGAGCCTCTTCACCCAGAAAGACCGCACCGTTATAGCTAGCGATCATGATCGCCTCGACCGGCGTGAAACCCGCCTCGACCAGCAACTCAACACCCCGCAGATCGCCAAAGCCCGCAACCACACCGCCGTTGCCTGTCGGGTCAAGCCCGGTGATCAGCAACCCGCCCGCCTTCACAAATGCCCGCTCGAAATCCATCGATTTGCGGATCAATGCAGCCATCGGCGAATTGGCGGGTGTCCGTGACCGCGAAGATAGATAGCGAAGACGGGCCTCCGACGACATCGTGTTCAGCATTCGCGGGTTGAGCAAAGCCGAGGCGGCGCCGATGCCGCTCTGCGTGACGGGAGCCATCGCCTCAAACACCGGCAGCGTTGATGTGATCGCCACTTTTTTCTCGACCAGCACGCGGATCGTCTCTTTCACCTCCGGCCCGTTGATATCAAGCTTCAAAAGGCTCGCGGTCGCATCGTCCGGACATTGGTCGGGCTTCTTGGTGGACGAATACTCTGAATTCGCAAGCAGGCCGTGTTCCAAATTATCGATGCCGATCTCAGCCGCTTCCTTATAGCCGACGGAACAAAGGTGACCGGTGACCTTCAGGCCGAGCTTATCCGCCTCTTCGACCACCGCACGCAGCTCGTCCCGCGTGATATTCATATACGCCTTAAACGAGGTGGCACCCTGTTCGGCCCAAAACCGGACCATCGAACGAGCGTCATCCACACCTGTCAGCTCGCGCATAACCGGTGTGAATGAGCCCTTCCCCTCGAGGTAAGGTGCCGTAACATGCACCTTCGGCCCGAGCATCCGGCCTGCGTCGATCAACCGCTTCACCTCGAGATCGGCATACGGCGAGACGCTTCCCGTCGTTCGAATTGTCGTCACACCCAACGCAAGATAGAGCCGCGGGAAACTGATCGACATGTTCGAATAGATCGGCGGCGAGCCGCCCTGGGGGAAGAACATGTGGTTGTGCATCCCCACCAGCCCCGGCAGAACGGTGTACCCTGCGAGGTCGAGCACCGTCGCGTCCGCCGGTATCGTCGCTGCATCACCCGCCGCCGTTATCGACTGGATAACGTCTCCGACGATCGTAATTGTCCGTCCCTCTACAGACGGCGCACCGGTCCCGTCAATAATTCGGACGTTCTTTAGCACAACGGTCCCGGGTTTGACCCGAATGAACTGCTGCAATTGCCCTGAAGGAGTCTGAGCTATCGCCGAAAGAGCAACAATAGATAGAACTGCAAATGTGACGATCAGTTTCATGTCTTTGCCTCTACTTCAGATATTTCTCGAACCACTCCAGATTACTTTGCATCATCGCCATCGATTGTCGAGGTTCGTTCGGTCCGTGGGGCTGCCGCGGGAGCACGATCATCCGCGTCGGAACCCCGCGGCGCCTGAGCGCCTGATACAGCTCATAGCCCTGCGAGATCGGCACGCGAACGTCCGCCTCGCCGTGCTGGATGAGCGTCGGAGTCTTCGCATTCTTGATGTTGAACATTGCCGAGTGTTTGGCATAGACCGCCGGGTCGTCCCAGAACTCCGATTCGAAATAATCGGGGATGAACGACGGGATATCGGCCGTGCCGTTAAAGCTCATCAGGTTGGTCACCGGTGCACCCGCCGACGCCGCTTTGAAACGATCGGTCTTCGTGATGATCATCGACGTCATATAGCCGCCATAGCTCCAACCCATCACCCCCATGCGATCGGGATCGGCCACGCCCATCGCGATCACGTGATCGACTCCCGTCATCAGGTCTTCGTAATCCATACCGGCCCAGTCGCGGATGTTCGCACGCCGAAACTCGGTTCCGTAACCGCTCGATCCGCGCGGATTCGGACGCAGGATGGCGTAGCCCCGCTCCGTAAAAGCGGCAAGCGGATAGCCGCGCCCGCCGACGTAGGTCCGCTGGAAAACGCCTGCCGGCCCGCCGTGAATATTCAAAATGAAGGGCACTCGCGTCCCCGCCTGATAATTGGCGGGGTAATGCAGCAGCCCTTCGATCTGGCGGCCGTCCTTGCTCTTCCACGTGACGACCTCGGTCCGCCCCACCGGAAGCTGGGCATACTCCGCATTTGCCGACGAGACCTGTCGCGGCCCGTCTTCAGTCAGGACGTAAACTTCCGCCGGCTTATCGGGTGTCTGCATCACGAACGTGCCGATCCGCCCGTCCTTTCGCATGCTGACCCCGCTGATAACCGCCTCCTGATGATCCGCCTCGCGGACCGTTCCGGCGGCCACATCCACTTCATAAAGCGATGTTCCCGTCCCTTTCGCCTCGTAGAACATTATCTTTGCTCCGTCAGGCGTCCAGTCGATGACATTCGGCTGGCCGTCATGCGACAGAGGCAGCACCCGGGGCTCGCCGCCCGCTACCGGATATAACACGATCCGTTCGCTCTGTGCCCAACGCGTGGGCAGTTCGCTCACGGTCGCCGCTATCCAACGCCCGTCGGGTGAAAAGCTGGGCGATGTCTCCGCGGCATCGGTCGCGGCGAATGGCGTAACTCTGCCGCTCGCAACATCCACGATCGCAAGATCCGCCGACGGCCAGTGGTCGACGATCGGCGAGCTGACATGGCTAACGACGATCTTCGTCCCGTCAGGCGACCAGTCGAACGAAGAAACGTGGCGGTCAAGAGCGGTTAGCTTGCGGGGCTCGCGTTTGCCGTCAGCCCCCTTCGCTAGAGAAACGATATAAAGCCGCGCGAGCTTTACGTTCTCATCCACCCAGCGGAAATCGTTCCGAGCCTTGTCGTTCTTCTCCTCATCCTCGGTTTTGGGATCGGTCATCGTAAACGCGATCGATCGTCCGTCCGGCGACCATTCGAAATTACCGACGCCTGATTTAACCTCGGTGAGTTGTTCCGCATCGCCCCCCGCCGTTCGGAGCAGATATATGTTGTTCTTGTTATCCTTGCGAGCGGAGGTGAACGCGATCATCGAGCCATCCGGCGACCATTTGGGGTTGGTCGAGGACTTGTCTCCAAAAGTAAATTGATAGTTCGCTGATCCATCGGCATTCGCCATCCAGATCTGTGTAACGTATTCGCTCTTGTCAGCGGTCATAACGGCCGAGTTAACCGTGTAAACGACACGCTTGCCGTCCGGCGAAACGCTCGGCGACCCTAGATTCTTGTATTGAGCGTGCCGCTCGGGCGTCCAGACCGACGTTGATTGGGCAAATGCTCCGGCAAATAAAACGATCACCAACACGGGGGCGGCAACGAAACGGAAGATTTTCATATTGGTCTGCTCCTGAATTTGGTAGGGATTCGCAGGTATTCTGCCTCAAAACGCCGTCGCCCGCAATGCTTCGGACGCTTAGTGCGTCTTGCGGGGCTTAATGCGATAATGACGCTGCGATAGACCAAGTGAACCGAGGCCTCAAAAAGATCTGGGATATGCTGCCCGCCGGCGTTCAACTGCGGGCCGTCCGGGCGTTTCAGGCCAAATTTACGGCCTCCGCCGCCGCGATGGTCTTTAATGCAGAGGGCGAGGTGCTGCTGTTAAAACACGCAATGCGCCCCTACTCCGCGTGGGGGCTTCCCGGCGGCTTTATCGACCGCGGCGAACAGCCCGAGACCGCCATCAAGCGTGAGCTTCTGGAAGAGGCCGGCATCGAACTTGAATCACTTGAGATGTACCGTGTCCGTACGATCCGCACGCATATCGAGATCCTCTACACGGCAACGTGCCGAGGCGAAGCGGTTGTTAGCAGCGGCGAGATCGTCGATCTCGGTTGGTTCTCCGCGGAAAACTTCCCGGACGGCCTCGGCTACGGCCAGCGTGAATTGATCGAAAAGGTTATGGCCCAGAGAAATTGATTATCGCCGATGCCGCGAATAGAATATAGAGCTTGCATCGCACGCGATATTTATTTTGGAGCAATTAAATGGTTGATCTTATACCCTCGCAAGAATCCGTGATGGAGATATTGCGGCACACCGGCGCCTATCGCCGCGGACACTTTGTTTACCCGAACGGCAAGCACGCGTCGCACTATTTCCAGATGCCGCTTGCCTTTCGTTATTACGACAACGCCCGCATCCTGTCCGTCGGCCTGAGCCGGATGTTCCGGATGGAGAAATCTATCTCGAGCCGGCTGCCGATGGTCTCAGTGATCAGTCCGAGCCCGGGCGGCATCATGGTCGCGTTCGGCGTTCGCGAGGCCCTCGGTGCCGACCAGATCTATTGGGCAGAGATGGAGGACGGCAAACGCCAGTTCCGCCAGTACATCGGCGAGGGCGACGTTTACCCCGCGATCATCGTCGACGATATCGTTCGTTCGGGACGGGCACTCAAAGAGACCATCGACTTGGTCCGCGCCGTCGGCTCGGATGTGATCGGGATCGGTTCGATCGTGAGGTTTGAGGATTCGCCTGACGAATTCGAGGGCATCCCGCTCAAGAGCCTGCTGACCTTCGACGTGAACTTCTACGAAAGCGAAGAAGAATGGCGCGGTTCGCGAAGCGCGTCTGACGCCACGGAAGAGCGAGTACGGTATTAATTCGGTTTTGAAAGGCCCGCCGGTGCAGACGATCATTTCCCTGCCGGCGGGTCCTCGATTTTCCGCAATGCGCTCTGTATCTCTCGCCGCTCGACCAGCAATCTAAGAAATCTTTCCCTGTAAAAAAAGAAGTTGATTATCGCACGAGCCCAGCCGCGAAGACTTTCGAGCCGCTCCCAGGTAATTAGAGTCACATACCCCGCAATAAATGACAGCGGCAATGCCGCGATCGCCCATTTCCAATCCAAAAGGTAGTAAACCACCCCGGCGACAACGAGCCACGTCAGCGGCATGAATAAAATGCCTGCCAAGACCTTTACGGTCGACGCGACATCGTCGGCACCGTGGCGAGCATAGATCCGTGAAAGCAGCTTCGATACCTGGTATGCTGGCGCATGGAGAATTGTCCCAATCATCGCGATCGGCGCCAGCAGGATCAGATACCAGGTCTGAGCCAGCGCCTGGCCGACGACGAACGAGCGGGAATATTTTGCAAGAGAGAGGTGAAACGGCTCGATCCCCAATTCGCTGAGACGCGAATCGAAGTGCCGAACCTTTTTCTCGAGCGGGGTCAGCTCGGCATCGGGGGAGCGGGCCGCCGTTCGGTCGATGTAGCTCTTTAGAAAGACCAGCCGCGAGCGAAGATCGGCTTCCTCATCCTCGGCTGCGAGAATTCCGTGAGCGATGTCGGCGGTTTCAAGCTCTGCCTCGGTCTCGGCATTAACGGTCACTTCGCGAAGTGCTTCTTCGATCCGATCGGTGAGCGAGCGAACCGCGTCACGGGGTACGTCGCCGTCCGGTTCAAGAGCAACCGGCTCGACGCGAAACGGCTCGCCGAAATGAAGCAGGGCCTCGCTTCGAAATGTCGTCTTGCTCGTGTAATAGAGCCCTACGGGGACGATGAAAAGGTCGAGTGCGTCCGAGCTTTCGATCGAGACCGTTCCAAGCGCGATCCGGGCGGCACCCGTCTTTGCCGGCAGCAGTTTGGTGGAATTATGCGAGATCCCTTCGGGAAATATTGCGATCGAACCGCCGCGGCGGAGAAGATCATGGGCCGCTTCGAATGTACGAGTATTTTTCGATATGTCCTCGCCCGCGTCGATCCGTCGATAAACCGGAAGCGCATCTACCACCCTCAGTAGCCAACCGATCACCGGCATTCGAAACAATGTGGATTTCGCCAGGAACGAGATCCTTCTCGGAAGCGCAACGAAGACCAGCGCGGGGTCGATCAGGCCGTTAGGATGATTGAGGACAAAGATGACGCCCGTGCCGTCCGGGACGATGCCCTCGTTGACCGTTTCGATCCGGCGAAAGAAGAGCTGGAGAGCGGACCCGAAAATGAAAAGTAATAGCCGAAAAACAAACCCGCCCCGGCGAGAGCGAAGCAGATCCTGCAGGCGGATGACGCGGTAGTTGGAGCTCACAAACGGCCCCCTACATCTCGTGACGGTTCGCGAGAGCTTTGTCCATCGTCACCTCGTCGACATATTCGAGGTCGCTGCCAACCGGCATACCCATCGCGATCCGCGTCGTTCGAACACCGAGCGGCTTCAGGAGCCGGGCGATATAGTTTGCCGTGGCCTCTCCCTCCGTGGTCGGGTTTGTGGCGATGATGACCTCCGCAACTTCGACGCCGTCGTTATTCGCAGGCGTGAGCCGAGGGAAAAGATTCGAGAGCATCAGCTCATCGGGCCCAATGCCCCGGATCGGCGAAAGCGAGCCGTGCAGGATGTGATAAAGGCCTCGATACGATCGCGTCTTTTCAACAGCGACGAGGTTATACGGCTCTTCGACGATACAGATGATCGAGCGGTCACGTTTCGGATTTGAGCAATAGAGACACGGATCGACATCCGTCAGGTTGTTGCAGACCGAGCAGAACGTGATCTTTTCCTTGACCTCGCGGAGGGCCTCGACAAAATTATCGACCTCGGCCTGCGGCCGGCGGAGGATGTGGAAGGCCAGCCGCTGAGCACTCTTTTGACCGACGCCCGGCAAGCGTTTAAATTCGTCGATCAGCCGAGCAACCGGTTCTGAATAATCTAACATTAAGGTTCTGTTTCAAACACGATTCACAGGATAAAAAGGATGGCCGGAATCGTATATCCTGAATACCCTCTTTATCCTGTTTCAAATCATTGTCGGCGCCGAATTCCGCGTTCCGATTACATGAGCCCGGGCGGGAGCATTCCGCCAAGCTTGCCCTTGAGCGATTCCTCGACCTTGCGGTGCGCTTCATTGAGGGCGGCGACCGTCAGGTCCTGGATCATGTCAACGTCGCCGTCCTTGACCAGATCGGGCGAAATGACGACCTCGATCACTTCAAAATCGCCCCGCATCTTCACCGTCACCGCACCGCCGCCCGCCGAGGCGTCGACGACCGTTTCTTTCATTTCTTTGCCCATCTTTTCCTGCATTTGCTGGGCCTGCTGCATCATCGAATTGATGTCAAAACCACCGGGTAATTTCATAAAAGCGTCTCCTTTATCTTTTAAGCGGATTATAACATCCGCCGGCGAATATCGAATTTGTTAATAGTGAAAATCGGACCGCCGCGGCCGGGCCTGCTATCGGCATCGTCTACGGCGGCCCGTATTTAGGCACTGTGATCGGTCAGGTTAAAATCCCAGCTTTGACGGCCGAAAGCGTATGAACAACTGCCAGCCTCCATGCCTGGTCCCCCCGTAATATGGCGTGAGCGCCGCCGGGTTGGTGTTAAAGGTCACCATTCCCCCGACGCCGATATCGAGTCCCCGGTCCTTGTAAATGTCGCGAACATAGCCGATCGAATAGCTGCCGACCCAAAACACGCTGTCGTGGATCGGGTCTTCGTGGGGTATCACCAGTTCGTGACCATCTTTCTGAACGCGCTCGACCCTACCGAAAACGGCGTTCTTTCCGAACGAATAATCGCTCTCGAATAAAAAGGCATTCGTAAACTTTCCCTCTTTATGGTTTTGGCCCCAAACAAAGGTGCTCGCCCAATTGCGGTCCTCCTCAAACGCCTTGTTATAGATCGCCGACGCGGTCGTGCGGCGCATATGATCGAGGTCGGGCTCTGCCCGCTCCGGCTTTTTGAGATACGCATGTGAGATCTGAAATGCCAGATCGCGAGTCGGCATCACTGAAAGCCGGGCACTAAACGAATCGAGCTTAACC
>JAEWBM010000059.1 GCA_023391155.1 Acidobacteriota bacterium | reverse complement strand
GTGTTCGATTCCCAGTTTCGGAGTAAACCTGCTTGAGCCAATTACTTGAAGGAAAACGCGTATTCGTATCCGGCGGAACGCGCGGCATAGGGGCGGCGATCTGCGATATCTTTGCCCGTGAGGGAGCTGACGTCGCGTTCAATTACCACTCGAGCGACGACCTCGCCGAACAGGTTAAGGCAAAGATCGAGTCCTACGGCCGTAAGGCCCTGGCGTTTAAAGTATCGGTCACGGACCGATATGGGATGAAGCACATCGCCCGCGAGATCCGCGACGCTTGGGGAGCCGTGAACATCCTCGTTAATAACGCCGCGGTCAACAAGCCGGACAATTTCGCGACCACCACGGACAAGAGCTGGGACTGGGTCGTCGACACCAACGTCGGCAGCCTTTTCGCCGTAACGAAGCCATTCTATAAACAGATGATCCGGGAGCGGGCAGGGACGATCCTTAACATTACGAGCATTGGCGCGATCCGGGCACTTCCCACCGCGGTCCACTACGCCACGAGCAAGGCGGCGATGATAGGCTTTACCAAGTGCCTCTCGCGTGAAGCCGCAAATTTCGGCATCACCGTCAACGCCATCGCAGCCGGTATCTTCGATACTGATCTCGGCAACACCCTGCCCGCCCATCTGCTGCAGGCGCACGAGAATTGGGTCTCGCTAAAGCGGCTCGGCCGCCCGGAAGAGCTCGCCGAATTTGCCGCATTTATCGTCAGCCCGCGAAATTCCTATATGAACGGCGAGGTCATCACCGTCGACGGCGGCACGATAACCTAAGCTTCACATCCCGCAATTGAAATTGAAAGTCATTTCTAAATAACTGAAAATAAAGACTTTATCTTGACGAGCCGCCTCGGCTTCGCTATACTTCTCTCTAGTTGGAGGGGAATTTGTATGGCTAGGGCTGAACTGATCGAACATCTCAATACGGCGTTAAGCTATGAGCTTGCTGGAGTTATCCAGTACTCACAGCACAGTTATCTGGTGACCGGGCACGACCGGGAAGTCTTCAAGGACTGGTTCCGCGACCAGGCGGAAGAGGCTCAGGACCACGCCGAGGTCCTCGGCGATAAGATCGTCGCCCTCGGCGGCGTTCCGGGTGTCGAGCCGGCGGTGATCCGCCAATCGGTCGATCTCAAGGAAATGCTCAAGCAGGACCTGGAACTCGAGCGGGAAGCGATGGCCGCCTATATGGCCGCCTGGGCGGCTTGCGACGACGAAGACCTGCCGCAGAAGTTTTGGCTGGAAGGGCAGATCTCGGACGAACAGATGCACATCGAGCATCTTGAAAAGCTTACCTCCGAACGCCAGGCAAAGGCGGGACATGAGAGGATCGTTCTTAGAGAAGTAAGCTGATATAAGTAAAAAGAAACGAAAAGGCCGGGGCATCGAGTGCTCCGGCCTTTCAATTTTAGAGTCCGTACGACCTTAGGCAAATTGCGGAAATTTTAAGACGTTTGAGTCCTGGGGGGCAGCTTCTTTCGTTGCGGCACCGGCCTGCTTGACCTTGGTCCGGGCGGCGGTGACGATCCGGTGCAGGTCGTCCAAAGCGGCTTCATCGAGCGAAAGCGTCTTCTGTGTCGACCATCCAAGCCCCTCGACATAGGTAGACATCCGGATAACGGTCTCGCCGTTTTCGAACCCCACATCCAGTCTTTTCTCACCCGATACCGCCGGTGCAAAGTTAAAAGCCAAATTTGATCGCATATAAATTAGAGATAATGAAAATCAATTTCAATAAGATGGTATCGAAAAAAAATCATCCCGTCAATTTCCTAGACGAAAAAATTGACGGGATGCGGGCCGATCTTTTGAAACTAAAGCTTGGTCTTCCAATCGGCGATCTCGCCCTCGAGCACCGCCATCATATTCGGGTTTACGGGCGGAGTTGCCGCCTTTCCTGTCGCTAAGGCTTTTTCAGCCAACGCAATTGCCTCCGAATACTTGCCCTGGGCTGCGAGCAGCCTCGATTTCGTCGCAAGGTTTGAGTAGTTTTCGCGAACCGCGATCGACGCGTCGATCTTCTCCATCGCTTCCGCATAATTCGCCGCCAGTTTGTTCGTCGCTACATAACTTGCAAATTGGTTCAGAAAGTTTACCTTTTTCGCTTCGTCCGCCTTCGAGTGTTCGTCGCGGATCTGGCTTAGAATTCGCCCATGAAGATCGCCGATATCGACCGTGAACGGCACGGCCAGGTTCTCCCACGCCAGGACGACCTTAACGGAATCCGCCTTCGGGTCGTCAAACATATAGGTCAACGCCTCGTGAGGGTGATGCGACATGTGCGGCTTCGCCGTTATCCGCAATGCATCGTCCTTTTCGTTATAGCTAAAGCTGCCCCACTGGCCCTCGTCCTTGTTAAATATCAGCGTCCACTCGTTTGCCGTCGGGATCACATGAAAGCTGTACTTGCCTGCCGGCAGCGGCTTGCCGTTGATGTTCACATCACGGTCCACCTCAAAAAGCGTCGCTTCATTGGCCCCCGCGCGCCACACTTTGCCGTAGGGTACCAGGCCGTCCCAGATCTTTCGTCCGTTCACGTTCGGCCGGTGATATACCATCGAGATCTTTGTATCGCCTATTACCTGGGCGATCTCCTGCCTCTGGCTTACGCGCGGCATCGCGACCTGTGCAGCCGCCACGGCCGCAAATGCGAAAAGAATGAATGCTGCAAAAAACGTCTTCCTCATTTTTCCAATCTCTCCTTTGCCCTCTCAAAAAAGGTCTTTATCATCTCCGTGACCTTCTTGGTCATCTCGCTGCTGATCAGGCTTTCGCCGGCGAGTCCGGCGAGCATATGCAGTTCGCGGGCCGAACGCCGCCTCAGCTCCACCATCTGCGAAAATCGCACCATCGTCTGTGTGCGGGCCTGTTCAAAAAAATCCGCCGAAAACCTCAGAAAGTTCTGCGTCTCCGTGCGGATAGGGAACCACTCAATGCGGTCTTCAGAATCTTCCGCAAGTTCGACCGCAAACTTTTGCTTCATCTTGCCGACCAGCGGTATATCGGCCTCTATCTTCCAATGAGCCACGCCCGAATTATCTACATGGATCGAGGATACGCCGGGCATCAGGTCCATGAAATTGTTCATGTCCGCGAAAAACTCGCGGGCCTTTTCCAGGCTCGTTTCGACAAGAATGTCGTCGGTATACCCCGCTTTAACGGTAAACATGCTCACATCCCCTCCTTGATCACGCTAGAATGTTCCGTTGAACAAAATCGAGTTAAAGAACGGCCGGGTCATCGCCCGCGTCATTCCACGAAAGAAAGGGTCCTCGGCGAATAATATCACCTGCCCGCTCCCATGCGATTCGCCGATCAAATACGAAGTCCCGCTCAGCAGCTCTTCGGTATTGCCCTCCCAGGTAAATCCCGAGACGGTCAATGGCCGTTTCGGCTCTTTGTCGAAGACCATCGCGTTCGTGCCTTCCTTAGAATAATTGAAAAAATATCCGCTCGCCAACAGCACGGGCAGCTCGTCCTGATCCATGCCATAGTTTAGATACGTCGTTCGGTCCACCGTTGCACGCATTATCGAACCGGGCAGCGCCACCGGCACCTTATTAGAATCGGCCGACGGCGAGGCGATCGCCGGCAGCACCGGCGGGATCATATCTGCCTTATCGCTCGGTGGAGTGGGTGTAGGCGTCGGCGACGACGCTTCCGCTTTGTCGTCCTTCTTCTCATCCGCCTCTTCGCTGCCGACCTGTGTCGCCGTTGTTAGTTCAACATCCTTGAGCGTTGCAAAAACGGCGCCGCCGCGAATCGCAACAAGCGTGCCGCCCTGCGAGACCCACGTCTTCAACGCCGAAACGCCGCGGGTACCGAATTCGCTCTGCAGCCGCCCGGGCGATCCGTCCGGGATGATGAAAACATTATAATCACGCAGCCCGCCGCCGCTCACCGCACCCGCCGACAAAGGCGTGAACTTGATGCCGTAGCGGTCGAAGTGCCACCAGATCGCGCCGTAGGATTCCGGTTGCGTTCCTTCATTCCCGAGCATTGCGATCTTCGGCTGTGTGAGCGACGGCACCGCCTCGCCGCCGATACCGGTGTCTCCCTCGTCCGCATAGCCGGAATTAACGGCCGTCACATTCACGCCCATCTCTCGCGAATATCGGGCGATCGCCTCGTGCAATGTATCCGGGTTTCGCGAGACTCGCACGACAAAGGTCCCCGCCGGCCAGTTCCTGCCCCCGGCATTGAGGCCCCGCGTCGCGACCGCTATCCGGTAGCCCTCTTGCATCAGTCGCATCACCATCGCACCGGTCGAATCGGTCTGATAGGGAATTATGTATGCCACGCTCGCCCGGCCGGTAACCCCGCCGGTCCTAGCCCTTTCGAGATATTCGTTCGTCACAACGGTACCGTTGACCGAGCCGGTATCTTCCGTCCAATAAGCCTCGACGCCGAACGACAGCGGCAGCGACCAAGCTGTCACGTCATAAAAGCCGTATTCTTCCTTTGGCTGGCCCGGCCCGCGCATCTGGTTCCGCCGAAAGCGAGCCATATTATCGGCGACGAATTCCGGGTCCTGCGGCGTGTCCTGCTCGAGGACGGCCTTGATCAACAGCCGCTGCGGCTGATTCAGATCGACGACGTACGAACCCGCAGGGAACGTCCGCCTTTCCGCCGGAGCGTTCTTTTGCATATAAGAGTGCGCCGTCGTCGAAGTGAACGCGGCATCCGCTGCCCTAACCTCGATATTGGACCGCAGCAGGATCTCCACGAGGTCCGCCGATTTTACACGGTCGCGGCCGGGGACGATCACAACACGCTTCAGCTTGGCCGCGTTATGCTCGGCCAAAGCCTTCGCCCGAAAATCATAGTAATCACGCAGCCGTTCCGCCTTGTTTTTGGCCGTCGTTTCGAGCGTCGTCATCGAGGCGACATAGTGCTTTGCGATAGACGAACGGAAGGTGACGATCGTCCCGTCGTCGCGTGTCCAATTCAGCCCCTTCCAGCCGCCGCCGTCGGTTTCGTAGGTCATCCCGATAGCGCCGGTCAGCGACGGGTAGGTGTCCCAGTATCCCGGATAAAATGCATCGAAAACATCCCGCACATAATAATCCCAGCGGTTCGCGTCAAACGCCGCCGCATTCGCCCGGCCGTAAATATCCATCCACCGATTCGTCACCGGCTGCGGCAGATTCGGGTTTATCGGCAGAGCGGCCGGCGGGAAAAAAAACTGCGACGTCTGGCCGTGGTGGTCGACCGCGACCTGAGGATTCCATTCGTTATAGGCTTTCGCCATGTTCCGCGTTTCTTTCTGGGTCATCGCCAGCGTGTCGCGATTCAGGTTAAAGCGGTAATGATTCAGCCGGCCATAGATCGACCACGGCTCGGAGTGTTCTATCGCGTTCCGGTCGGCGCTGCCCACGGCGACGGAGTTGTACCACGTCGCGAATCGCTCGTGACCGTCCGGATTTTCTCCGGTGATCACCAGCGTCACGGTATTGCGGAGGATCTCCATCGTGGCCGGCTCGTCGGAGGCCGCAAGCTGATAGATGACCTGCATAAACGCCTCGAACGACGAAGATTCGTTGCCGTGGATGGTATACGCCATCCAGGCGATGGCGGGCGTGGAAGCGGCGATCGCTTCGGCCTCCGCTCGCGACGTCCTCCGAGGATCCGCCAGCCGGGCGACATCCCCGCGTATCTCATCGATGCGTGCCATATTCTCCGGCGACGAGATCGCGACCGCATATTGCATCCGGTGTTCGGGCGTCGTCCCCAGCTCATAGATCTTCACGCGGTCCGGAGCAGCCCGGGCGAGAGCAAAGATCACCTGCTCCATCTGTGCATATGTGGTGTGATGGTCGCCGACGTCATAGCGCAAAAGGCTCTGCGGCCGCGGCACGTTTTCGCGATAAGGGCCGCGGTCGTAAAAGTCGAATTTCGGTTCGGTTTGCCCAACGGCGCCGGCCGCAAGCGTAGAGACGACAAACGTGAGGAACAGGATCTTTTTTATTTTCATCACAAGGGTTTTTTCCGCCCGCGCCGCCCGCAAAACTTCCGCAAACAGCGGCACGAAAAGGCTTCCATCTAAAAGTGCTAGGATATTATACTTGGAAAGTGAAAAGTGAAAAGTGACCAGTGACCAGTGACCAGTGATGAGTGATGAGTGATGAGTATGGAAAAGCTTGACGTACACGAGACCTGTCCCAAATGCCTCCTGCCGGGAATGAAGACATGGGACCAGCTTACCGATGAGGAGCAGTTCCTCGCCCTCCGCCTACCCGCCTCCGCCGAATTCACCCCCGAAGAACGCCGCCGCCATCACTTCTGCCCCCGCTGCTGGCACGAAACGCTCATCAACCCCGAAACCCGAGCATGACCTTTTCCGAGTGGCTATGCCGCCTTATTGGCGGAAAAGCTGTGCTTTTCCGGGCCGGCCGCACCGGGCGTCACGCCGAGGGCTATCTGGGTGGGCTGGAGCCGGGAGTTGAACGCGGTCGATTCCCAGCGGCCGTTCCCGAGCCGCACCGGTCACCGAAACGCCACATCGTTGGAAAATCAGGGATTTGGAAAGCAAAAGCATCTGGAGACACTAAACTACTTTAACTTCCTCGAAAACAGCCCCTTTAATGTCATAGGTCTTGATCGCATCGACAAACTTTTCAGTCACGAGGATTATGGTTGTAAAATTGCGAACGCGGAAAATGTCAAGATCTGCTGGAAGAGAGTCCCGGTCAATCAGAATCTCATCTGGAATTGTTGCACTGTTTCGACCGCAAGCTGTGCAATAATCCAGTTGAATTCCGTCGTAAACTGGATTAGCTAGCGCACCCCGTAATGGAAGGTCAAATTCAAATATCTCCCGCTCCTCCTTCTTAAATTTAAGTTCGGCCCTTACTGTACGTGGTAGACAGAGACCGCTCGTCTTCAAATCTTCTAAAGCGCTTGATTCAAGGCATACTGTCCACCAAGCCCTCCAGACAAAGCCATCCAGATTTCCAAATGCTTTGCCTACAGATGGGCCGAACTGCGTTCCCGGCGCTAGAAGTGGCAGCTTAGGGAAAGCATTCGCAATATTCTTTCTTAGATCAAGATAAATCTCCAATGGCTCTAAACGGGGCATTCGATACAATCTCTCGTCCGGAAGACCCGTTAAATCAACTGAAGGATATTCCAGACCAACCGTTGACCAAATGCTCTTACAAGCCGAACAGTCTACACCAGGCAAGCCCCATTTGTGACCAGCATCGATATATCCCGCTGTTTGTCGGTTTTGATCCTGTCCTAATTGAAAGATCTTCACGCTCATTAACTCCTATCGTGGTCCGACTGAGGGTGGCTGATATCGACTATGTTGATGTGGTCCTACGACGGCAAACTTCAGGATCATTCGTTGCGCGTGTTGGAACACCTGCTCTCGGCTTGGGTTTCCGAGAAATCGGGGTCACGCCTGCGTTATTGCAATTCTGACCCTATCCTTAGGCTGTCCGTACCCATCTTACATCCAATTTTCGCCTCGCGGCACCATTCGATCGCCGTAGCGGTCAAACTCGAAGGTGCTGCCACGACATCGACTGCGAACCGCCGTTGGGGGTGATGTTCTCGGTAGCCGACTTTAATCGGTTCAGCGAATTGACGCGTTAGTTAGCGTGAAGCCGTTGTGAGAATTGCAATAATGCAGGTCCCGACACCCATTTTTTCTCCCATGTACTCTGTCACGCAGCTGGTTTAGTTTAGCTACTCATCTTGTTCAATACCCACCAATTCCCAATTTTCAGTTTCTTTTCTGTAAACGAATGCCCAGTTCTCTGTAAAGATCTCATTACTGTCCGGTTTGTGAAATTTAATTTGGTAGTAGACGGCGGAGGAATCTCCTTCGATCACGCTAACACTTATAATGGAACAGTCAGGATTCCGTTCTAAAAACTTCGTCTTGGCGTATTCTTTATCTGGCCAATTGCAGCTAACTGAAAGCAATCCGAACAGAAGCAAGGTTAGAAACGTGAATCTTTGTCTTCTCAGCTTTATCTGCATGTTCAAGATGCGGAACTATCTAGGAACCTGATTACGTTGTTGAATGATATCATTCGCCTGTCCTATGCCGACCTCATTATTGCTAAGATCTGCGAATTGGAAGGCGCACGGACAAGGTCTGCTAAACGCACCGAGAAACTGACGTCCTTCCCAAATATCAATACCTGCCCCTATTACCTCATTTCCGAAGCCTAACATTCGTGCCGTCCAGACTCCGTGTTTTAAGGCGACTTGCCTGGTTGCCCAACTATGCCTCTTTGCGTCAAGTCCTCTAGCATCGGGGAAAAGGGCATGAGCCCTTGATCTAATTGCATGAGCATCGTTATATGCCCAACACAGATTTAAGGCCATGAAGCCCTTTCCGACGTCACGGGCGAAAATCGGAGAATTAGTAGAGAGTGAAACGGAGGATGGAAAAGCTCCCGGTGGAGCAGGATTTTCTGTTTCGCGATTCGCGTCTCCGCCAACGGGGGTTCCGTCAATCGACCACCCCCAAGGTGATTCTGGATTTGGACCTCTGGAATCTAATTCGACTACGCCCACTTGCGGCCGCGGATAAGGCCGATAGCTCGCGCGCTACGGCTATGGCTCTCGGTAGGGGCGTCGGGCTCAATATTTCGTTTTGACATTTGTTTGTTTTGCTAAATGACGTACGGACTGGGTCGGAAGACACGTCGGGCGCTCGCGTGCCCGATCAATGCGGCGGGGGTGCACGTGATTTTTCGAACGACATTCGGGCTCCTTGGCCCTCCACGGACCGGTGACCTATAGGGAACGAAGTGGGCAGCTGGGTTGGCTTCGGAATTGCGGAAGTACGTTCAGCAGGACTTCGAAAGAAAATTGATGGCTTTCAAGATATTATGAACTATCGAAACAAGTCAAGATATTCTTTTGAAGTAACGGACACCCTCTGGAATTCCAGTCGCAGGCAGGCGTTCTTGGCCGGCGATCCGCGTTTAAAACTACCGATCTGAGTTTTCAAATTGCCGATACAGAACAAAAATTACCGGCACAGAATAAAAACTGCCGTCCCAGAGTCTGGATCGGCGTCCCAGATTCTATATTGGCGATCTGAAAGTTCAAATCACCGTCCCAGATTCTATATTGGCGATTTTAAATCAAAATCGGCGTCACAGATTCTGTACTGGCGATTTGAAAATCCAAATCGGCGTCCCAGAGTCTGGATCGGCGTCCCAGATTCTGTACTGGTGATTTGAAAGTCAAAATCACCGTCCCAGATCCTATACTGGCGATTTGAAAATCAAAATCGGCGTCACTGATCCTGTACTGGCGATTTGAAAGTTCAAATTACCGATTTGAAAACTCAGATCACCGATTTGAAAGTTCAGATCCACGATCTTAAAACTCAAATCCACGTTTTTGGTTTGAAAACGTACGCCTTCAATACGTTTTCCCCGATTTCCGCCGTCCGCCGGCTATGCCGCCTTATTTGCGGAAAAGCTGTGCTTTTCCGAGCCGGCTCCTTATCATCTTGCGGCTACGCCGCCATAAAGGGCTATAATGCCTTGTCACAGTTATGAAGAAATCGAACGAATGGGTGATTACGACCGTCACAATTTTCGTGTTCGCTGCGATCACGATATGCCCCACGGGCACCCTGGGACAAGATTCAGCAGACTTCGAAGTTGTATTCAACCGTGTTCACGACGGCGGTCCGAGCAAGATCGCATCCCGCCACATTTATGTCTATGGCCAAGAGGCGAATTTTGAAGTCGATCTGTTGATCGAGGAATCTAAACGGTTAGCTGCCGAATATCCGGATCCATATCTCCTCCGCATCTCGATCTTCACCAGCCGCGACGACCTTAAGCGGTCGCGACACTTCAACGAACGCCCGGTGTTTATAGAATTTAATGACACACTGGCTGGACGGAAAGCCGCCGTGGAATTTGAGGAAAGGATAGGCCCGCGGTCGAAAGGATTCTACCGGGCAGAATATTACCGCAACAAGGCATTTGAGATACTTGATCATACTCCCGACAAGAATTCGCCATTGACGAAGCGGATCGATCTGAGAGATCGGGACGCTCGATCTTCTACAAAAGGAAATGCCAGTGAACAAAAAGAGTGGCTGGAGTATTGGCCGGCGGTCGTTGAAATAAAGGGCGAATTGAGTATCGAGACCTTTTTTGGCCCGCCGAATTTCGGCGAGGAACCGGAAACCGATGCGAAAGAGAGTCACTGGATCCTAACCCTTAACGAGCCGATAAATGTTCGCCCTCCTAAGGACGCTGACCCGCATGCCGATCCGGCGATCGAGAATGTGAAGAAGCTGCAATTGGTCCTGCCAGAATCGGCGAGTGAATTGATAGGCCGGCAAGTGATCGTTAAAGGCACGCTTTTCCACGCACACACCGGCCATCATCATACCGATGTGCTTCTAGAGGTCGAAACCATCGTCCCCGCGCAGTAGCCAAAAAACTCATCAGTGTTGCGGGTTATTTACTACACCGTCGATTCAGACCCCACGGATCACCCCTGATGACGGACCACCGATTCAAACGCCTCCCGTACCGCCAGCCGCCGATCGGTAAGGTCGGCCAAGAGAGAAGAGGAGTCGGCATGGCCGGTGCGGGCGGCGATGAGGACAATGGTGTCGGGCCGCGCCAGCGGAAGCCGCGTCGTCCGGCCGATGGTCAACCGCAGAGCGTGGTCGATGGCGGACAGCAGCCGGTAACCCGCGGAAAATGCGGCATACTCCGCGTCTCCCAGCGATCCCGCCTCCCGCAGCCGCGCAAGCGTCTCTTCGGTCGAACGGCCCTGGCCGCCGTCGCGAATATCATCCCGCAGCTGCAGAAATCGCAGTGCGAAATAGATATCCAGCAGCCCGCCCTCGCCGTATTTGATGTCCAGCCCGGCGCGGCCTTTTCGTTTTTCCAGCTCGCTACGGACACGGCGCGTCTCAGCGGCAAGAGCCTCCGTACCGGCATCCAACGCCCTGCGGTGGATCGCCTCGCGGACCGCAGCTTCCGTTTCAGCCGCAACGGCCGCGTCGCCTCCCACGGCCCGGACCTTTACAAAGGCGAGCAGCTCCCACAACGCAGCCTCGCGTTCCATATATTCGACAAAGGCCCGGCGTTCGGTGGCAAGCGGCCCGTCCTTGCCGTGCGGCCGGAGGCGCATATCCACGCGATAAAGGCTGCCGTCGCGGGTGATCGCTGACAGAGCGTTTACAAAGATCTCAGCCGCCCGGGAATAAAACTCACCCGCGGTGATATTTGCCGGCGCGGCCTCCGCGTCAAAGACGAGGGCGAGATCGAGGTCCGAATCAAAATCCAGCCCCGCTCCGCCCAGCTTGCCCAGCGCCAACACGCCGAGCGCCAATTGCGGAACAGAAGCACCGATCTTACGTTCCATCTCTCGCCGTGCGATCTCGACCGCCGCCTCGATACTCGCCTCGGCAAGCTGGGTCTGCCTGTCTTTGGATTCGCGGATCGTGATGAGCCCCGCCGCATCGAGTGCGGCAATCACTGCGATCTCCCGCGCCCAAGTTCGCCGCAGCTCGCACAATTGCCCGCCGTAGCTATTTCCTGATTTCACCGAAGCGAAGGCATCGTTCGCGGGCACCCGCTCGCTCTCGCCGCCAAGTGCCGCCGCTACCGCGTCACGATGCCTTGAGAACAGCGGAGCAAAATGCGGAGCCGACTCTGCCGCTCGCGAAACGGAATCATCGCCGTGCGCCTCCGCGATAGCCGAGATCTTTTCTTTCTTCGCGGGTGCCGCCTGCGGCGCCGTCTCAGCATCGCCGAATACTCGTCGGAAAACGCCGTGAACCTCGGTCATATGCCGTTCCAGCTCCCTGTCGAATTCGGCAAGCGACGCAAATCCCATCCGCTTGGCAAAAACCGTCCGCCGTTCCTCATCCCGCGGAACCAGGTGTGTCTGCAGCCCGTTCTCCATCTGCAGCAGGTGCTCCAGCTTTCTTAAGAAATCGTATGCGTCGTAAAGTGCGGTCAGCTCGCGCTCAGCTATCAGCCCGCGGTCCGACAGCCGCGTCAGGCTGATCAGCGTATGCGGGGCCCGGAGCCACCTGTCGCGTCCGCCGTATGCGATCTGCAATGCCTGGGCGATGAACTCTATTTCGCGAATGCCGCCGCGGCCGAGCTTTACATCCGTGCCCTTCGCGGCGATCTGATTCAGGTCGATCTTCTGCTTCGAATCCCGCACAGCCGCAAGTGCGGCGTCCACCGAAACCGCTTCGCTGTAAACGGTCGGGCGTACGGCGTTGTAAAACCGGCGAAAGATGCCTTCGTCGCCGGCGCTCGCCCGGCACCGGATCAGCACCTGCCGCTCCCACGCCGCCGCTTCCGTTTTGTAATACCGGGCGGTGTCCGCCGCCGAAAGAGCCAGCGGGCCGACGCGTCCGTGCGGCCTTAGCCTCAGGTCGACGCGATACGCCGCTCCCTCGCCCGTCTGCCGCCCGATCATCGCGGTCACGCTCTCGGCGAGCTTGATGAAATACTCTCGATTCGTCAGCGGATCCCGGGCCCCAACGCCCGATGTTACCCCTTCAGCAGAGTAAAGAAATAGCAGATCGATGTCCGAAGAATAGTTGAGCTCGCGCGAGCCTAGTTTGCCCAGCGAAACTATGCAGATCTCGGCCGGCTTCTCCCGGCCCTTCTCATCGGTCTCCAGCGGCGAACCGTAACGGTTATCGAGTTCCTGACGAGCGAGCCGCAGGGCGTGTTCGAGGATAGCGTCCGCCAGATTCGAGATCTCTTCCGTTATCTCCGCGATCGCGGCCAGCCGCCGAATGTCCTGCAAAAAGATCCGCAGCAGCTCTCTCCGCCGAAACCGAGCAAGCACTACGTGCGGCTCAAGCGTCGAGTTCGTCAGCGAAAACCGCGCCAGCGATTCGAGCAGCTCTTCTTTATCGCGGACCACCTTTTCGCCGCGTTTACGGCCGAGCCAGCCGAGATATTCGGGATGTTCGACCATCGTCGCCGCCAGCAGCGGACTAAACGACGCAAGTGTTAACGCATCCGACAACAGGGAACGGTCACGCTCCAGCCTCGCCGCCTGCCGCGGGTGCTTCTCAACAAGCGATTCCAGAAACCGCCGGGCTGCACCGGGATCGGGCAGGTCCTGAATTAAAGCGTCGGCTGTGATCATCGTTTAAAGCGGGCCGCGTCTATCCCGTAATTCTTTATCTTGTAGCCCAATATCCGCTCCGTCGAGCCCAGCGTCCGGGCCGCCGCCGCAATATTCCCCTTTGTCGATTTCAGCGCGTCCTGGATCATATCCCGCTCAAACGCCTCGACCGCCGATGCGAGCGAAAGGTCCGTCACCGTCCCCGTCACCTCGGCCGTCTGCAGCGACGGCGGCAGATGATGCCCGTGGATAACGTTCGCATCGCACACGATGACCGCCCGCTCGATCGCGTTCTCAAGCTCCCGTACGTTCCCGGGAAAGTGATAGCTCATCAGCATATCGATCGCAGGTGTTGAAATACGCCGGATCCGCTTTCCATGCTCCTGCTCATATTTCTCCAAAAAGTGCTCGGCCAGCAATAAGATGTCAGCCTTTCGCTCGCGAAGCGGCGGAAGAAAAATGCTGAAAACATTTAGCCTGTAATAAAGGTCCTCGCGAAACTCGCCCGCCGTGATCGCCGCTTCCAGATCTTTATTGGTCGCGGCGATCAGCCTGATATTTGTCTTAACGGTCTCCGTCCCGCCGACGCGCTCAAATTCGCGTTCCTGCAGCACCCTGAGCAATTTCACCTGTGTCTGCGGCGGCAGATCGCCGATCTCGTCCAAGAAAAGCGTCCCGCCGTCCGCAAGCTCGAATCGCCCTTTCTTCGACCTCTCCGCTCCGGTAAACGCTCCCTTCTCGTGCCCGAAAAGCTCAGATTCGATCAGCGATTCCGGCAGCGCCGCGCAGTTCACCGTCACCAGCGGCCGCTTCGCACGCAGGCTGTTGTAATGGATCGCCTTTGCGATCAGTTCCTTTCCGGTCCCGCTTTCCCCCCGAAGCAGAACCGTTGCGTTCGACCTCGCTACCTGCGAAACCTGCTCATAGACCTGCCGAATGGCTCCCGACGTCCCCACGATATGCGAGAAATCGTATTTTTCCTTCAGCTCGTGCTTGAGCGTGAGGTTCTCGTCCCTCAGCTTCTGCCGCTCGCCACGGACCGCAAGCTCGATCCGCAGCGTCTGTGCGATCATCGCCGCCGTCAGCGTCAGGACCTTCTCTGCCTCGCCCGCTTCAGGCCCGCCTTCGCCGATGCCCGCCGCCAATAGCCCAAACCGCTTCTTGCCGATCTCGACGGGAACAAAATAAACATTTGCCGCCGGCTGTTCGGCGAGGACAAACGCTAGGTCCGGTTCATCGTTTATTGAAAGGGAAGCGAAGCCTCCTTGATCAAAAGTGTCGCCAAACAGCGGCCGCCCGATCCGCGATTCAAGCCGCCGATACTCGGCCAAACTCAACCCCGCGGCCGCCGCCACAGTTAGTGAATCGCTCTCCGCCTCCTGTAGCAGCACGAATGAAAACGCAAAGCCGATCTCGCCGCCGAGCTCCAGCGCCCGCCGCAGATTTCCGCGAAGATCGCCGTCACCTGAGGCAAGCGCCGAACTTAGTCCCGAAACATAATTTAGTAGCTCGCTATCCATCGACTGCAAAAAATGAAAGGTAACAGATAACCCCGCCGAGCGAAAGCCGGGGCACAAAATTGTAGGATTTATGGAGAATGGCGCACCGAAGCGCCGTGTTATATCATCAGCACTGATGGAGAAGAGGATCGAATTGAACGTTCCCCAAACGGCTCACCGCCGACGGCTGGAGGATTTTCTCTTCGATCATTTCGGGAGCTTAAGCAGGATGTATCTCCGCGAGGTGGTCCGCGACGGCAAATGCGAGGTTAACGGCCGGCATGAGAACCGCGGCTATCGCGTCCGGGCAAACGATTTCCTGGAGCTGCACATCGACCTCACCCGCGAAAACGCGATGCAGCCAGAGGACGTGCCGCTCGATATCGTCTTCGAAGACCCTCACCTGATCGTCGTGAACAAGGCCGCCGGGATGCTGGTCCACCCGACGCACCGCGACAAGGCCGGTACTTTGCTGAACGCCCTTGCACACCATCTCAACCCGGCTCGGAATGGGACCCCCGCCATTCGCCCCGGGCTGATCCACCGGCTCGATAAGCAGACCTCCGGCCTGATCGTCGTGGCGAAAAGCGACCGGGTCCATCGCATCATCGCCAAGCAGTTTCAGCGCAAGTCGGTCGAAAAACTCTATCTCGCCCTAGTCCGGGGAAATGTAAAGGAACACGAGGGGGTGATCGAGGCCCCGATCGGCAGGTATCCGGAACTCAAACATTGGGACATAAAGTCGGACGGGAAACCGGCGGTCACACGCTTTCGCGTCCGCAATAGAAATACCGACACCACTCTCTTGGAACTTGAACCCGTAACAGGCCGCACAAATCAGCTCCGTATACACTGCGCCCACATCGGCCATCCGATCGTCGGCGACACCAAACGCGGCGGCGGAACAGCCGAGCGACTTTTCCTCCACGCATGGCGGCTAACTTTCCGCCACCCCGCGACCAATGAACCCGTCAGCTTTACGGCCGATCCGCCGTTCTAGTGGGATCTAGATCACGGACCATCATCACCCTCGCGGCGATATCCAACCCGGCACGACCTTCCTCGAAACGAACCCCGCGAAGCGATTCGTCCAACTCGCTCTCAGCTAGTACACGAAACCCGATCCGTTCATAAAACGGCGCGTTCCACGGGACGTCTTTATATGTCGAAAGTGTGACGCCACCGTGGCCCTCGGCCGCCGCCCATTCGCAGACAGCTTCAACAAGCCTGCGGCCGATGCCCCGCCGGCCGTGAGCGGGATCAACGGACAGCTCGTGCAGATGCGGCCGCCCGCCCAAGATGATCACCGCTGCGAACGCTACCGGCGTATCATCCGCATCCGCCGCAACCCACAACCGCCCGGCCTGCCATTGCTCTCGATGAAACTCTTCCGACAGGCAGCCCGCCTCTGCCTCAACGGCAAAGGGCGTCGAGGCAAATAGCTCCGACGCCCGCTGCTCTATTCCCGACAGATGGGGAATGTCACTCTCTTTTGCCGGGCGGATCCGATATTCCACCCGCCGATGATATCACTTTCCGCTATACCCATTCCCCCGGATCGACTGCCCGCTCATCGTCCCGGTCATCTTCGTCCCGTCAAAGACGATGCCGCCGTTCACGATCACAATCGCGAAGCCCTCCGCATATTGATGCGGCTTTTCGAATGTCGCCTTGTCGCCGACCGTCTTTTCATCGAATAGCACCATATCGGCCGCAAAGCCCTCTCGGATCTGTCCGCGGTCCCGAAGCCCGAACGTATTCGCCGGGAGCGACGTCATCTTCCGGATCGCATCCTCAAGGGTGACGATCTTCAGTTCGCGGACGTATCGCCCGAGCACGCGTGCGTTGTTTCCATACCCCCGCGGATGAGGCACGCCCGCACCAAATTCGCGAACGCCGCTGTCCGAAGCGATCATCGTGAACGGTGCCGCCATTATCCGTTTCACGTCGTCCTCATGCATCACCTGATAGACCATCTGCGCGCCGCCCTTGTCATACATCTCAAAGATCTGCTCGATCTGTGAATCAAGGTCGTCCTTGCCGCGGACCTCCATCGTTATCTGCTTGATGTTCTTGCCATTGAATTCCGGATTCTCACGATAGCTGGCGACGAATGCATCCGAGTAATCCGCAAATCCCGCCTCGGCCCTCGACTTCTTCATATCCGCAGCCGCCTTAGCCCGCGTTGCGGGATCCGCCAAGCGCTTACGCCCCTCGTCGCGTCCCCCGGCGATCGCCCAACTCGGCATCCGAGCGTCGAGCGATGTCGATGATGCCGGATATGCATACTGATCGACCGTCACCGTCAGCCCGCGGTCGCGAGCGTCCTGCACCAGCTGCAGCGTCTTATCCGTCTGCCCCCACAGCGACTTGGCACTGATCTTAAAGTGCGAGATCTCGACCGGCATCTTCGCTTGTTCGCCGATGTTGATCGCCTCTTTTATCGCGTCGAAAACGCCGACGCCCTCGTTGCGGATATGGCTCGCGTATGTTCCGCCGTATTTCGATGAGGCCTTTGCCAGCTCGACGACCTCCTCGGTCTCTGCAAAAGTTCCGGGTAGATAGATCAGCCCCGTCGAGAGCCCGACAGCTCCCTCACGCATTGCCTTTTCGACCAGCTCGTTCATTTTCTGCTGCTCTTCGGCGGTCGGGGCACGGTTGTCAAGCCCCATCACCGTTCGACGTACCGAGTTATGGCCGATCAGAGTGGATAGATTTATCGCCAGGGGCGTTTCGCTGATGCGGTTCAGAAACTCGCCTACCTCTACCACCGACCCGCCGCAGTTGCCGGTGACCATCGTCGTCACGCCCATGCGGATAAAATTCTCCGCCTCGGGGTGGTCATAAACGTTCTCTGAGTGCGCGTGCACATCGATAAATCCCGGTGCCAATATCTTCCCGCCCGCGTCGATCGTCTGCCGGGCACCGCTCGCGTCGAACCACCCGACCCGCGCGATGCGGCCGTCCTTAACGGCGACCGAACCCCGGAACCACGGATTACCCGTGCCGTCGATAATCCGCGCATTCGTTATCACAAGGTCATATGTCGGAGCCACCTGTCCAAAAGCTGGACCGAAACTTGATAGAAAAAGGGCGACGAAAAGCAGCAAAGAGGTTTTACGCATACGTAAAAAATGCCGTCAAATGCTGACCTTGTCAACATCTGCGGCATTGTTGGAACCTATAACCCGCGATTATAAATCCGTGGGATGCATTACTGTATCTTTATATTAACCAGGAACTCTCTCGTCTCCGCTGCGTGGTTGCGAATTTCGATCGTGTAATCGCCGTTCTTCGGCAATCGAGCGAGAAAATTATTATTCCGTAAACTGGCTGTACCTCCTCCAACAATCTCAGGCCGCCATCGTCGCTGTCGGTTGAAACGGTCAGGGACTGCCCCGCCCTGGCCCCGACGATATACCGCCTCCCTTCATCGGCCGGGATCGTCACCTTAAATGTCACGCCCGTCGTTCCCTTCGGAAACCGCACCCGCTCGACAGGGAAGATGTCTCTGCGCGTTGGCTGATCCAGCTGAATGAGGCGGCCGCGGAAAAGCCGATATCGGCTGCTAATGATATATTCGGGACAGCAGCTGCCGCCAAGTTCGCCCGGGTCGTTGCTTTCGACGATCAGCTCGCCCCGCTCGACGCTGGCCGTTCTCAGCCCGCCGTCCGCCCGATCGCCCCCGGGGATCCGTGCGAGCAACTGCGTTCCGCCCGCCGAATACCCATAGATATACCCCTCGGAAAAGTTTCCAGTGCCGCCCGTGTTGCACACCGACAGGACGACCGCCTCTTCGCGGCCGTCGCCCGTCAGATCGCCGTACGAGATGTTAAAGATCGAAAAATACAATCGTTCGGTCCAGCCGTCCTGATCCGTCTCTTCGAAATATTTCCCGTCCTTAACCTTTATCGGCTCCGGCTTTTCGCCGATGCAATAAGGCAAGTACTCGAAATTCATCAGATCGACATCGCGGATCGACGACTGGGCATTGGCTGCCGCCGGCAATAGCAGAAAGATGAGCAATAGCCGTCTCATAGAACTTCGGCCGGTTTCACATCACCTTCGTGATACGGATTGTGCAGATCGACCGGTTTCTCAGATCGCCCTCTGATCTTCATATTTAGGAACTCGACAAAGATCGAGAAGAACATTGCAAAATAGATATAGCCCTTCGGAATATGCATTTCGATGCCTTCGACCACCAGCGTGAATCCGATCAACAGCAAAAATGCCAGTGCAAGCATCTTGACCGTCGGGTGGCGCTGTACGAACGAGCCGATGGGGTTCGCGAACAGCATCATCGCGATGATCGAGATCACCACCGCCGCCACCATGATCGCGATCTGGTCGACCATGCCGATGGCCGTGATCACCGAATCGAGCGAAAATACGATATCGAGCAAGCCGATCTGGACGATCACCGCTCCAAACGAGGCATATACCTTTTTGACGGCGTGGCCCTCTTCGCCCTCAAGCGAGCCGTGTATCTCATGCGTAGATTTACCTATCAGGAACAGCCCGCCCAGTATCAATATCAGATCTCGGCCCGAGACCTCATGCCCAAACACACTAAACAGCGGAGCGGTCAGCCCCATCACCCATGACAGCGAAAATAGCAGGATCACGCGCATTACCAACGCCAATGCCAGCCCGATAAAGCGGGCCCGTGACTGCTGCTCGGGCGGCAGCTTACCGGCAAGGATCGAAATGAAAATGATGTTGTCGATGCCGAGCACCAGCTCGAGCAGTGTGAGGGTGGCAAACGCGATCCATACATTGGGATCAGAAAGAAATTCCATTAATATTTCGCTCCTAAATCGTAAGTTCGACTATGAAGTTTTACCCTTGCACGCGGTGCAAATGCAAGGCGGGGCGCCGGTTCGGAACTACTCCGCGACCTTACAGGGCGTGTTCGGAGCCCGGTCCGCGGCCTTGCGGGCCTGTTCGTTCTGGTCCTTTGATGGGCCGATGATCTCTGTCACGCAGGCAAGCGTCTCGGTGATCTTGACCACCATTAGATATGGAGTGTATTTGTCTGAGTCGGACGGATTATTATTGACGTTGTACCTGAAGATCAATGCAAACGGCACTCCGTCTTTGACCCGCCATTCGGCACGCGGCCCCACAGCCGTAAAGCCCGGGAAATGGTGCCACAGCCGCAATTCGTGCTCTTCGCCGTCGGGCGAGATCACCTCGACCTGCTGCCGCAGGTCACCCTCGATTATGTGCAGCGCATAACCGCCGGCACCCTCACATCGGCCCAAATACAGCACTCCGTTCGCCTCGTCGGGCTCCAACTTCTCACAGCTCTTCTCATCCAGCTCCGTGTAAACACTAGTCACATCCTGCGCCTCCGCACGAACGGCACACACCATTAGAAAAATAATCGCGACGAAGCCGAACTTTGAGGTTCTCATATCCATTCCTCCCAACCGAAGCGTTCGCATTTTAGCACGTAGTCCCCACTAACTCCGCTGTCCCGTCCCCAAAGGGGAACAAATATTAAAGCCCAAGGTGCAGCGAAGCGGAACCCTCGGATACTCGACCCCCGATCCCGTCCCTGTAAGGTACGAACGACAAGTCCCTGTCAGTACCACCTGCGATAGCGGGTGGTTGAAGTTTCACGCCGGAGAGCGGACAACCTGTCCGCATGAGTGCGAAGCACGAACCATCGCTCGCAAAGCACACCACTTCGATTGCTTCGGCATTTCTCGCAATAACTTTGCGTAACTTTGCGACAAACTTTGCGTAACTTTGCGTTAAAATTCCCCGATCAGGTCGATAATCTCCGCCACGTAGTAACACCTGCCGTTCACCTTCCACCTTCACCACTCCCAAAAAACACCACCACGAAATCGGCGTAGCCGATGCCATCTAACTAGCCCACGTCGCCAGCCGTGGGTATGCCGCCCATCACCTCGGAGCCGTCGTACACGGCGGCATATTCGCAGACTTCGAATGCAACCAGCAAAAGGCGAAAAAAAAGCCCACAATAAGGCTGTCAAGAATTTTCTTCAATTTCCCGGCCGATTGTAAGTGAGAGTTTTTATGTCTAACCACCAGGGACCGTTTTTACAACTATGGAACCCAAGTCGATCGGCACGGGTTCAGAAACAATATCATCGAGCCACAGATAGCCAAATCTCTTCCATCTATCTTGCAAGATTTTTTCTGAAAAAGACTTAGAGTAATTTTGCTTTAGGTAACTTGGAAACATCTCCAGTTTTATTCGAACTAAAACGGGCGAGGATTTGGAGATTGCATCCCAGGGTTCGTTAGCAGAGGCAGAAATTTTTGACGTTAAAAATACGCATTCTGTTTCAGTACTAAATTTGAATGAATCTTTTGGCTTTATTACATAGGTCAGATCAGATGGCGGAATTTCCTGATTCAATTGCTCTTGTAAAGCTCTAGATGCGGGCGAATAATAATTTGAAGCTCTACCTCCAGCAGAATACAAATGAGTTTGTTTTCCGTTTTCATCCAATGTAAAACAAGATCAGATTTAGTAAGGCAAAGTCTGATTTATAAACGATTATATTCGACTCAGATATATTTCTTAGAGTTAGATCCAGCCCAATTCTTAACTTAATAGTATTTGTGTCTTCTTCGGTAATGGCAATTTCTTTCACCTCACCAGTTAAAATCAACAATTCATTTGCGCGAGAGCTTAGAGAAACCATTGTCAATCTACTCTCGGATTCGCCCCGTTTGCCACGCAGAATTTCACACTGTCTTACATCGAAAAGAATTTCGTCTCCATTCAGCTTTCCGATCCGTAATAGTCCCTCTTCGCTGAGTAGGACCGAACGCTCTCTGTCCGCCCAGTAAAGGCTTCCCGATCTTCGGTTAACACTGTCCGCGATCTTAACGCGAGGAATCCTTACAGAGCAAACCTTTTCGATGTTGGGATCAGTTAACGGCACAACGTGAATAGCCAGTTGGTCAGTCGTATTCAATATTTCGTCGATGGAAGCATCAGGAGCAACGTGGAAGGTGGTAATGTCGCCGTTGAATCCAACTACATAGCTGCCATCATTTGCGACGAAAATTGAATCGATCTCCTTAGGGAAATTATCGATGGATCTGAGCCGGTTGCCGGAGCTAACTTCGTACAGCCCGCTTGCACTATATTTGCGGCGAATTTCTCTTTCTTTCTCAATCAAACCCGCAAGTTGCTCTTCTTTTTGCCGGACCTCCTGCTCAGAATATCCCCCGCGCCGCCAATCTGCCTTACTGTGCTCGACATACTCGTCAACGCTTTGCTCAGGCACCAAAGCAAAGACGTATTTATTATTCTCGGACCGAACGATGGTTGAATGAAGATTCTGAAAAAGAATCATCTCTGTCTGCGCCGCAACTCCCCCGGTAATAATCAATAATACTGGCACGACGAGCATCAGGATTCTTTTCTTGTTCATCTGCATTCTCCGACGTGTCTCAACTATCCCCCACCCCCAGTACGCGTACCGCACGGCATACAAATACAAACGCCGCGTCCGCAGCCAACACGCATTGGTCGCTCATCAATCGATCACTGCCTTCTTACAATTAGGGAAGGGGAATCTGAGTTCGATTTCTGCAGAGTCCGCATCGGTGTTCACTTCGACCTCATTCGTTTTAATAAATGCTATATTGACGCCGTCTTTTTCGGGTATCAGTTTCTCCAATTGCGGACAGTCTTCGTATTCTCCGGGATAGGTGATGATTTCTCCGTAGATCTTTCCTTTCATTCCCTTCAATATCGGAAGGGAAAATCGGCCTTCGGCATCCACAACTGTCCTCGAACTACTCTCTGTTTCACCGTCTTGAATAAATTCTACTGAGGGCAAAAGGTCGTCTTCATCAACGGGTGGTTTACCATCCGACATGAGAACATAGCCCGTCACGGTGACGACACTCGCTGCATTTGGAGCAACGATCAAAATATTGTCGATCTTGGTTCCTGGAGCCACTTGAATTTGGGCTGCATCTTCGCGCTCCATTGCACTCGGATAATAGAACGCCCGAAACGGAGCATCAGCCGTGATCTCGTCATCATCATTTACATAGATCAGATATTCGCCGACCGGCACTCTTGCAAAGGTGAATTTCCCCTCGGCCTCTGTGCAATCGAGCTGAAAAAAGCCTTGACGCACCGTTCCACTTGCGGGAACTAGTTTGAGACACACTCTTTGCAGAGGCTTCCCCTTTGGCCCGATCAGCTTCCCGCTTATCGAACTGTCGATCTCGAAGCGGAAATCCTTTTCAGTGTGGGCCTCCGCTTTTATCTCAACTGACCCCTGAACGAGGTGTGGAAAACTTGAAGTCGTGAATCCTTCGATCGGCTTGGCTTGTACGTTGTATCGTCCGGGTGGTAAACCGTAGATCTCGTAGACCCCTTGCTTGTCCGTGACAAGGCTGTGTGTTTTCCCATTACCCGTTACTTCTATCCTGTGCTCCGGCAATCTTTCGAAAGTGGAAGGCTGTTCCTCTACCGGACTTTCGACATACTTTGTCACGGTGCCGGAAAGCCTTGTTTGCCCTTTGACCTCGGCCCGCCGTTCCAGGTAAAGCAGGTCGGCCGCCGCCTGCTCGACAGAACCGGACCTTGAGCATGTTGGTCCTACCCACATTCCGCCTGCTCCCCGTTTCGAGTCCAGATAGAAAAGGTACTCTCTTCCGACGCCGTTTTCAGGAAAGATCCAAACACAATCTGCGCCGGATCCCTGCTTCAGCGTCAGCCTCTGACCGGTTTTCAAATTACCTTTAAACGACCGCTGAACTGTCAATTCGACGGTCTTTATCCCTCCATACCCACTCGTCCTTTCATTCTCTCGTGCCTTTTCCACGCTCTCTAGCTTTAGGATCACGACATTCGGCGAGCGCTCGAATTCAATATCGACGGTCCCACTCCTCGCACAGCTACACGCCAAAGCCTCGCCTGCATACCCGGAAAACACCAAAAAACAAAAAATTAGTATACGTTTCATGAGCATAGTAGTAAGGGGGCAGAGCCTGCGTTATTGCATTCCGTCCCTATCCTAATCTTAGATTCTAATAATACAGGGATTTCCCGCTTGCAAAGAAAACAATTAGACGTAAGCGTCAGTCGTCCGCAGTCACTTTGCGTACTTTGCGAAAAACTCTGCGTAACTTTGCGTTAAACTCCCCCACCATTTAGATCGCCTCGGCGTCAGTACCACCTGCGATAGCGGGTGGTTCACCGTTCACCTTCACCACTCCCAAAAAAACACCTCCACGAAATCGGCGAAGCCGATGCCATTTAACTAGCCCACATCACAAGATGTGGGTCACTCGCGAAACCACCTCTGAGCCGTCGTAGACGGCGGCATATGACAAGGCTTATGATTCGAAACGTTCCCAAACATACTCGATGTCTTTGCAATGAATCACCCACCGAGCCGAGTTAGCAAATTCGATGTCATGGACGACCAGCCCCTCATCTGACAGGTACACCTCATCGATCAGCCAGTCGCCATGAAAATTGAATGCTTCCGTTCCGGGATTCGGATCTGGACCTTTAGACAAACTGTAATAAGACACGTCTTGATGATGTAAGGTGATGTACCCGTCGTGGTACGCACCCAATAACTGCATTTTTATCCGAGTGTGCCGCTGAGAGGTATTGTCCGGGATTCGCTCCTCGTAGATCTCTAATGCCTCGAGCCATGCGTCATGTGGGCATCTGGAATCGTCCACGTCGTAATGCCATTCCGCTTGAGCAAAACTGTATGCACCGGAAGGGAGCCGCGCACGCATCGATTCAAGATAATCCCTGTAAGTCGCGAAGCACCTGCTGATTTCCTCCCGTGTGGCGCTCGCACTGAAATCCAAGAACTTCCTTTTCTTCGTATCAATATTCATCCACTCGATGTTTCTTGCGGTGAAAGAAAACAGGTCGGCTCCGACTTATCGTAAATCTACCCTCCTCCTTCCACATAAAGCGGCCAACTCTCACACTCGCCAAGAAGATCTGAGCCAACCGCCCCACTACAACTTCGCGCAACTTTGCGAAAAACTCTGCGTACCTTTTGCGTTAAAACTCCCCTGCCAAACGATCTCCGCCGTGTCAGTACCACCTGCGATAGCGATCTCTCCTCAGCTCACCCTTCTTCACTCGCGCCCATTCGCGTCATTCGCGGGCAGATCCTAAATTATCCATTGAAACCACGTCCCATCTGTGCAATACTGTTGCACATCGGGGTATCAACCCCCCCCCGGCCGATCTTTGAAAAGCTTTTTTTTCGGGTGCCGATCGAAAATCGGGCAACACCAACTCGCAAACGTTCAAAACACAGCATTTAGATGAACGCCTCGCGTGTGGGACACCCCCCGGGACGCCCATGGGACACTCCGCGGGACAACGCCGGGACAGCAGCGGGACATTTTTTTACGAAAACAGTGCCAAACACCCTCAAGCCCCACCCCCACAACAACTTACGGCTGTGGACGCCCCCGTGGACGCCCCAGGGAACGCCCTGAGAACGCCCCGTGGACGACGTGTGGACGCCTCGGATAACGGCTGAATTTTGGCTGATGAAAGGTCTAGGCGTCCTGATCGGCCCGGTAAACGACCCGTCCGCCGACGATAGTGGCTACGGCACGGCCGATGAATCGGCGACCGTCGAAGGGGCAGTTGCGGGATTTGGACTTCGATTCCGCATTCTGGTAGGTCCAGGACCTTTCGGGATCGAGGATGGTGATATCGGCAACGGAACCCGGTTTGAGCGTCCCGCGGCCCTCGAGCCGGAAGATCTTCGCCGGGTTTGCCGAGCAAAGCTCGACCAACCGCTCGAGCCCGATCACGCCCTTGTGTACAAGCTCCGTGAACGCCAGGCCGACGCCGGTCTCAAGCCCCGTGATGCCGAACGGTGCCCGGTCAAACTCCAGTGCCTTCTCATCGTGATGATGCGGGGCATGATCGGTCGCGATGGCGTCGATCGTGCCGTCCCTGATGCCCTCGATCACCGCCTCAAGGTGCTCCTCGCTGCGAAGCGGCGGCGCCATCTTATAATTAGTGTCGTACCCCTCGACCGAGCGGTCGGTGAGAGTAAAGTGATGCGGCGTCACCTCGCAGGTGACATTAATGCCCTCATTCTTCGCCCGCCGCACCGCCTCGATCGCTCCCTTGGTCGAAACATGCGCGATGTGGATATGGGCTCCGGTTTCGCGCGCAAGGATAATATCGCGGACCGCGTCGATCTCTTCTGCAAGCGCGGGCATCCCCTTGAGGCCGAGCAGCAAAGAGATCCGCCCCTCATGCATCACGCCGCCGGACGACAGCGATTTGTCCTCGCAATGGTCGATCACCGGCAGGTCGAAATCCTTAGCGTACTGCATCGCCCGACGCATGATCCCCGAATTCGGCACCGGCCGCCCGTCATCCGAAACCGCCACCGCCCCGGCCGCCTTCATCTCGCCCATCTCGGCGAGCTCGGCCCCATCCGACGATTTCGTGATCGCCCCGATAGGGAAGACATTCGCGAGGCCCGCGTGCTCAGCCTGTTCGATCATGTAACGCGTGATAGCGGCATTATCATTCACCGGGTCGGTATTCGGCATTGGGCAAACGCTCGTCCACCCGCCCGCAACCGCCGCCGCACATCCGGACGCGATCGTCTCCTTGTGCTCCTGCCCCGGCTCCCGCAAATGCACGTGCAGGTCGATAAACCCCGGCGCGACCACCAGCCCCGCCGCGTCAAACACCTCGCACCCCTCCGGCACCGGCTCGCTCTGCTTCATCCACGCAGAAACACGCCCGTCCTCAACCAGGACGTTCATCCCCGTATTCTCTGGCGCCCCCGGATCGATCAAATGTCCGTTCGCTATAAAAAGTCTCATTCGTCTTCGTCAAAAATGCCTACTTTGAACACGTCTGTTACCGGCCCTATCCCCGTTAATTTCATCGCTGCGTTCAAATGGTTCGGCACATGCGCCACGAACCGCAGCACAAATGCACTTATCTCTTCGTCAGATTTTTCATTTATGTGGGAATAAATATTCAAGAGCTCTTCAACATCCCCCAACCAGTCGGTCATATGGAAACCAATATCATCGGCCGTCTCCCGGGACATTTCGAACTCATTCTGAAAAACATGCGAGATTCGTTCGCTAATAACGTTCTCTCTTTCGCTAAGGTTCGTTGCAGTCATGATCAGTTGTCGCCGCAGAACTCTGCGATAACTTCAATCTGGCCGACTATATTGCTATTGAAATTTTCCAAGTCTTCCGCCGGGATCCAATACTCCTCATGCTTACTTGCACCGACGATCTTCCTTTCATACGCATCCAGAAAGTCCTTACGAACTTGGAAACGTGTGACATACCCGACTCGGTCATCATTTAGCCGAGCATTCCAGTCCCGAGCAATTTGAACCGCGTACTCCTCATTAGTAACCGGATAAAAGATCGGCTGCTCTCGAAAGCGCGGCGGAAAGCTCTTAAATCCGCTTTCGGCAATCCGGTCCAACTCGTTTTTTCCCACCGGCCGATAAAGAGTAACTTTTTCACTCATTATCCAGAGAATCCCACATAATGGCAGATCGATAATGTCCGTTGAGGCCTAAATGTCGGGCTCTTGTTCCCAGTCGTAATGGGCCAAAGAAAGGTCGATCCAACCGCAGCGATTCGATCGAACGTCTACCTCGTAATCGATGTACCCATCTTTTGCGCTACCCCCTCGCAAAATATCTCGCTGTTCCTTCCAGAGCGTTTGGTCGTTCCGCATTGCTCCTGAAGGTGACATTCCTTTGGGCGTAAAAACCCTGACCTTATATCTCCCCTCTCCCGGCACGACCAGTCGAATATCGCCCGTCTCATTGCTGATACCCGCGACTCGACCATTCGAACCGACCAACTCAGCACGGACGCCATTCACTCCTCTATCTCCCGAGCTCGATCTAATAGTCGCCCAGATCCAAAATGTTTCCTTACCCTTTTTCACCGCGTTGAGGAACTCGAAATCAGTCAAATCGTCTTTGTATTTCTGCGTTCGATGACAGAAATGAGTTCCGAACTGTGAGCGGTCATTCTTGTTGAGCTCGGCATAAAACAAAAACTTCTCGCCCTCTTCAAAGTCCCACGCGCAAGAATGGCCATAGTTTTCTGTGGTGGCTTCACGGAACATCATTCCCTTGAAGTTGTTCTCGACGCTAACTGTCACTTTAACGTCGGCGGGATTGTCAGGGTCTTCCATAACTTTTGACACCGACCCAACGAAAACGGCGTCTGTGCGCAAATATTCGTAGCATGGTGGGGGAGGAACATCACAAATGCACGCGGTTACTTGGACAACAAACAGCAGTGTTAGCGAAAAAAGAAAAGAAACATTAGCTATAACCTTCATTTCGCACTCCCTAATCGTTAATCACTATTTCGCCAGGTGTTTACTGACCCATGCTCCCGCCCGTTGCCAGATAAAGCACCGCCATCCGTACCGTGACGCCGTACTTCACCTGGTCAAGGATCAGCGACCGAGAGCTGTCGGCGACCTCGGAGGCGATCTCGATGCCGCGATTCATCGGGCCCGGATGCAAGACGATAGCGTCCTTTTTCGCGAGGTCCAGCCTGTCATTTGTCAGGCCGTAATGAATGGCATATTCGCTGAGAGTCGGGAAGTACGCGGCGTCTTGCCGCTCCCTTTGGATACGCAGGATCATGACGACGTCGGCTCCGGCGATGGCGTCTTCGACATGCGGGCACACCGCCAAAGCCTCGGCCGGCAACCCGCTCTCGTCGATCAGATGTTGGAAATCCTTCGGCACAAGCGTTCCCGGCCCAGCGACCCTTACGGTCGCTCCGAGCTTGGTCAAAAGATGAATATTCGAACGCGCGACGCGGCTGTGCAAAATGTCGCCGACGATGGCGACCTCAAGGCCCCGGATCCGCTTTTTATGCTCGCGGATCGTCATCGCGTCAAGCAACGCCTGTGTCGGATGCTCGTTCGATCCGTCGCCGGCATTGACGATCGCGGCTTTGCTAACCTTCGCAAGCTGGTGCGGCACGCCTGCCGATCCGTGACGAACGACGATGCAATCGGGCTGCATCGCGTCTAGGTTAAGAGCGGTGTCCAGAAGCGTCTCGCCCTTGCTGACGCTCGACGACGAAACGCTGATATTCACGGCATCGGCCGAGAGACGTTTAGCAGCTAGTTCAAATGATGTCCGGGTGCGGGTCGAATTCTCGAAAAAGAGATTGATAACCGTTTTGCCGCGGAGAGTAGGAACTTTTTTTATCTCTCGCGTGTTGATCTCGCGAAAGTTTTCGGCGGTGTCGAGAATTCCCCGGATCTCGGCCTCGGTGAGGTCGCGAATCCCAAGCAGATCTCTTCGACGAAAGGGCTTTTCCATCTTAATCTAAGCTGTAAATGCCAGACGGCCGATCGCAGGCAAAAAAAAGCAAGGCCGCTAACCTTGCTGGTAAAAACTATTTCTCCGGCCGCTCGTATATCCCCACGGCCTCCGTGTCGTCATATTCCTCAAGCATCACCTTAACGATCTCCGACTGTTTGGTCGGAACCGTTTTACCGACGAAATCAGCTTGTATCGGAAGTTCGCGGTGTTCGTGGCCGCGATCGATCAGCACGGCAAGCTGCACCTTGCGCGGGCGGCCGAAATCCATTAGCTGGTCGAGTGCTGCACGAATAGTCCGCCCGGTATAAAGAACATCGTCGACGAGAACGATCACCTTGTCTTCGATATCGGCGTCGAGTTCGGTGCGATTGACGACGGGGTTCGCACCGACGGTCGAAAGATCATCGCGATAAAGTGTAATGTCGATTATTCCGAAGAGGGGCGCCTGTCCCTCGATCTCTTCGATCTTTTTGGCGATTCGTTCCGCTAGCGGCACGCCTCGACGCCGAATCCCGACGATATATAGGTCACGAGCGCCCTGATTCTCTTCAACGATCTCGGAGGCCAATCGCGAAAGTGCCCGCGCCATGCGGGCCGCATCCATTATCTCGGTCTTTTCGGTAAGGTTCAGCGTGTCGCCCATTCGATGCAAATCGTAGCAAACGCCCGGGTAAAGTTCAATGTAGTGATTTAGATATCCCGGGGCGTATCTTCTAATATAGACGGCGAACTGTTTATGACCTTTCTTTACGAAAAGATCACTCGCCCGCTTTTGTTTCGCCTGGATGCCGAAACCGCCCATAACCTTGGTATGCGGGCGTTGGCAACAGGTTGGGCGGGGAAGCACAGCTACTCGGATCCGATTCTTCAAACAAGCGTTTTCGGGTTGGAATTCGCAAACCCGCTCGGAATGGCGGCGGGCTTTGATAAAAACGCCAGAGTACCGAACAGATTTGCCGATATCGGTTTCGGGTTTGTCGAGGTGGGCACGGTCACGCTGCGCCCGCAGCCGGGAAATCCTAAACCGCGGATGTTCAGATTGCGGGAGGACGGTGCCCTCATAAACCGTCTCGGTTTTAACAATGACGGAGCGGAGGCAGTTGCCGAGCGGCTGGGCAGGGTCGACAAGCGATGCGTGATAGGTGTGAACATCGGTAAAAACAAAGATGTGCCTAACAACGAGGCCATCGAAAATTATTTGGAGTGCTTTCGCATCGTTCATGGTGTCGCGGATTACGTTGCGGTGAATATCTCGTCGCCGAACACTCCGGGCCTCCGTGAACTCCAGCAGGCTGATCAACTTGAGGAGCTTCTGGGAGCCCTTACGAACGAGAACAAAAGTCTTGGGGAGAAACCGCTTCTGGTAAAGATCGCCCCCGACCTTTCGGATCAGGAGATCGAAGCCGCGGCGGAGATCTGTACGACGACAGGGATCTCGGGAGTGATTGCGACGAATACCACGGTGGGACGGGTAGGGTTAAAGTCACCGGGGGTTGATGCTATCGGCGACGGCGGCTTGAGCGGCCGGCCGCTTTCGAGGCGGTCTACTGAGGTGATCGCACAACTTTACCGGTACACCGCGGGCCGGGTTCCGATAATCGGCGTGGGCGGCATTTTCAACGGACAAGACGCGTTTGAGAAGATCGCGGCCGGAGCGTCTCTGGTGCAAGCTTACACAGGCTTTATTTTTAACGGGCCGGGGTTCGCCGCCGATGTAAACCGCACCTTGGCGGAGACGCTACGCGAAAACGGATATTCGAGCGTTTCGGAGGCCGTGGGCTCTGCCAATCGCGGGGCCGTCCCCGGGGCTTCGGTCAATTGACACCCACCCCTCAGACGCTATAATAAGAAATTTGCCTTTCGGGGTAAGAGCGGGCCTTATTCTGCCCTTTGATCGATGAAGCTCGACCTTAACAAATTAGACCGCGAACCGATCGAGTTCGATGCCGAATTTAAGGGCCCGGAGATCGATGGCGAGATGTCCGGCGTCGAGTTCGAAAACGGCGTACGTGCCCTCGGCCAGGTAGAAAAGCAAGCGGGCCGGATCGAGGTCAAGGGAACCATAAGCGGGCCGGTCTCCATCGACTGCACACGCTGTTTAGAATCGGTTCGGCAGGAGTTGAAAATTCCATTTGAGGCGGTCTATGTACCGGCGGAGGATTTCGGTGAAGAATCGGAATCTGAGATCTCGGGCGAAGACCTTAAGGTCGACGTCCTTGAGGGAGACAGTCTCGACCTGACGGCGATAGTGCGCGAGCAAGTGTTGCTCGGGCTGCCGGCTCAAACGCTCTGCCGGGAAGACTGCAAGGGGCTCTGCGAACGGTGCGGGGTTAACTTGAACGAGGCCGAGTGCAAATGTGGGGACGACGATGTAGACCCCCGATGGGCAGCACTAAAAGGATTGAAATAGAAGCTTTTTGCCGCAAATATAGCGGCCGCAATTTTAATAGAGGTAAATTATGCCAAATCCAAAACGACGACATTCCAAAGCACGGACACGCCAGCGCAGGGCACATGACTCCCTGGAAACGCCGCAGTATGTCGTGGACAAAGATACGGGGGAAGCACGTCTGCCGCACCGTATAGATCCCAAGACCGGAATGTATAAAGGCCGCCAGATCATCGATGTAAAGGACTCTGACTAGATCTTTGAGTTTTCCAAATTTTTAAGTTCTAATTCTAGCCAATGACACAGGTGAACGCGGGCATTCTCGGGATGGGACACGCTTACCCGGAGGGTATTTTAACGAATGCCGATCTGGAAAAGATGGTCGACACGTCCGATGAGTGGATCACGACCCGAACCGGGATAAAGCAGCGTCACAAGGCGGCCGAAAACGAATACACTTCGCAATTCGGTACCGCAGCCGCGCAGATGGCGCTCGAGCGAGCCGGACTTCAACCAACCGACATAGACATCATCGTTTGTGCAACGACGACGCCGGACCAGATCCTGCCGTCGACGGGTGCGCTTATCCAGGCACGTTTGGGCGCGACCAACGCCGCAGGTATGGATGTATTTGCGGCGTGCTCGGGGTTCCTCTACGGGATCACGATGGTTGAGTCGATGATCAAGACGGGGCAAATCAAATACGCCCTGGTCATTGGTGCCGAGGTGCTGACGAAATACGTCGATTACACGGATCGCGGAACCTGCGTGATCTTTGGCGACGGTGCGGGTGCGGCGGTGCTTGGGCCGGTTCCGGAAGGCAAAGGCATACTGGCCACGAAGATCAAATCCGACGGTCGTTACGAGGAGCAACTCTACGCTCCGGGCGGCGGAACAAAGCTCGGCTCGACCCATGAGACCCTCGACCAGGGACTGCACTTTTTCAAGATGAAGGGCAATGAACTCTTCAAGGTGGCGGTGCGTTCGATGGCTGATATCTCGGCGGAGATGCTGGCAAAGGCGGGATACACGGTCGACGACGTTGACATCGTCATACCACATCAGGCCAATCAGCGGATAACGGATGCTGTCGCTTCGCGTCTGGGAGTGCCTGAAGAAAAGGTATATTCCAACATTGCGGAACACGGGAACACTTCATCGGCATCGATACCGATCGCCTTGGACGAGTGTATCCAATCCGGCAGGGTGAGAGAGGGAAGCCTCGTGCTTCTGACCGCATTCGGCGGCGGGGTCACGTGGGGTGCAACAGTCATCAGGTTCTAGTTCTTTGAATTAAAACTAACGGGATGTCGAAGACCGCATTCATATTTCCGGGACAGGGAAGCCAGGCCGTAGGCATGGGCAAGGACCTTTTCGACAACTTTCCCGCCGCTCGAGAGGTATTTGAAAAGGCAGATGAAGCGTTGGGATTTCCCTTGTCAGAGCTGTGTTTTTCCGGTGACGAAGCCGAACTGCAGCT